>JABAAS010000028.1:0-7570 GCA_014238625.1 Alphaproteobacteria bacterium
TATTGCGAGTGTGGTTTCCTCGTCAAAGCGATAGCTTTCATCGCGAGGCGGAGTATAGGGACAAGCTTCCGCGAAGCCTCGCACTTGCCAATCGGTTTGGATACCGAATAGCTCGCGGGTCGAGAAGGTTTTATCTGGCTCGTTGACTAGAATATCTTGCGATGAGGTGAGGTCGGTCATTTTCTCCAATGTTTCTTTAGATTATCGAATATTATATAGCACGCTCTAAGAGGTTGCTTGTCTAGACCATAAGCCTTGCAGCAACGAGTAAGCGACATTTATTTGCTTCAGGCGTTCTTGCTTTTGTTGGCGAGTTTGCTCGTCTGGGTTTTTTGCCAAATTTTTATTTGCTAAGCTTTTATTTTTCAGCTTTTCCGCCGACAAGTCAGCAATATGGTGATCCGGATGATGAGCTTTGGCAAGCGCACGATAGCGAGCCTTTAGTTCCTTGGCATTTATTGGTGGAGTAAGTTCTAGCACGCGGCAAGCTTTTCTCTCTTCGCGGTTACGGGGGATGCGATGGTCATTGTCATAGCTGTTTTGTAGCGCGTCAAAGTTTTTTTCTTGAGTGTTTTCTTGGTTCTTCTCTTGGATGTTTTCCTGGGTGTCTTCTCGGGCTTGTTCCCGCTCAAAGTTTTGAGCATTCTTGTTAGGATTCTCACCAAAAATATCGATAAAGATATTGGCAAAACTTTCCTCGCAATTTTTCCGAGCTGAGTTCCCCCCCTCTTGCTTTTCATAGCCACGCTTGCCCCATATATTACCATTCCGTTTCCCAGAGGGATTCATCGGCCAAGTTGGGCGATAGCCCACGGCAGAGTCGCGTAAATCCTGCTCTATATCTTCATTGCTTTTATGCTCGTAGTAGTTCCACGCGTTATTCGCAGCGCGTGCATGCTCTAGACATAGCCAAGCTCTAGAGTTTTTTGTCTCCCTATCACTAGGCGCAGGGAACAGACCCTCTTGCTGGCAGTCGCCTCTCGCGCAACGCCTGCTCTGTGCTTGCCTGTAACGCGAGGACGGTTGTGGCTGTGGTTGAAGTCTCATCTTATTATAAGGCCGAAGTGCAAAGTGGTTGCGTGGGTGAATATGGTGAAAGGATGCAGAAAATAAAAAACAAGAGATAAAAAAGTAGCCTATTTTGCCAAAGAAAGGCAAGAATCACATGCGGAGTTTTCTCTTGGCTAGCCAGTCAATTGGTTAATAATTGCATAGCAAATTGCTTAATTTCTCGCCATTTAGAGCATGCTTTAGAAAAATTGGTGGATAAAATGCCATTTAGGGCTATTTCTGGCTTGTCTCCCCGCATTGTCGAGCCGAAAGAGGTTAGTCTGTGCAGAGTAGCTTTTTGTTGTAGCTAAAATGAAAAATAAATGCGGAGTAAGGTTAGAGCAGTATGAAAGAAAAACATGGTGGCTATGTAGGTTTTCGTCCTTTCCCCTTTTCTGATGATCAAGGTGCTACGCACCCTTTAGACTTTCTGGAGCGCATGTTTCTCGACAATGGTTGGGAGTTCTCGCGCCCGCAAACTGATTCTTTTAGCGCGGTTACGAATGCGGGCTGGACAGAATATCGTCTCGATTTTGAGTGGCAGCGAGAGTCGCAAGTCCTATCTATTGCTTGCGCGCCTGCGCTAAAAATTCCTGCCAAGCAACACGCGCGCCTCATACAGCTTATCGAAGAGGTGAATTTAGAGATGTGGTTCGGGCATTTTGAGCTTATGCCGCAATCTTCTAATCTGCAATTTCGCTATGGAGTTCCTCTGTTTATGCTCGCCGATGGTTGGACGGATGCGCGCGCACAAGCCTTGCGCGTATGCTACGAGGAGGGCGAACAGCAAGAACAAGACGCTCTATTCTGCTCGCGCCTAGCGCGCTTATTGGAGCAGGTCTTGGGTCTCTGTGAGCGCTACTACCCAGCATTTCGATATGCCTTGACAGAAAAAGAGCCATCGGCAGACGAGTTGCGCCTTGCCTTGAGCGCAACGGAAGGACAAGCTTAAGATAATCGCTATTATATAAGCAAATCGGAGCTGACAAGCTATGGCGCAAGGCATGCTACAGGGAGCAGAAAAAGAGGTAGCTCAAGGAGCAACATCAGGTAGCTTCAAGCATGTTTTAGTTCTGGGTTGCGGACATATGGGGGGTGCTCTGGTTTCGCGCTGGGGGGAGGCTTGTTCAGACTCCTATCAGCAGGCAGAAGCTGTGGCTACTCGTCTGCCGAATCTTTTTAGCATTATTGACCGCTCTGCGAATGCGCCGCTTGGCACAGGCTCGCTCTTACCACCGCGTTTCCGAGCTTACGCGAGCCTCAATGATTTTGTGCAAAGCGATAAGCCTATGGTCGATGCTTTACTGCTCGCAGTGCGCCCACAGCAAGTTCTCCCAGCCCTTTCCTCGCTCCTCGCTTCTGACAAAGCCTTGTTATCGCCTAGTGCCACGATTATGTCTTTAGCAGCCGGTCTGCCTTTGCCGCGCTTGCGTGCCGAATTAAATGCTAGCCTAACATCCGCTCCCCCTCTGTTTCGCGTGATGCCGAGCATTCCAGTTGCCATAGGCGAGGGTATCTTGTTGATTTCCAGCGATGGAGAGGAAAAAGCCGATGACGATAGCAGCCCCTTTGCGCTGGTGCGAGAGTTATTTGCGCCCATGGGACGCAGTGTTTTTTGCTCGGACGAGTTGCTGGACAAAGGAACAGGTCTGTGGGGTAGCGCGCCAGGCTACTTATTCCAGATGATCGAGGCATTCGCAGAATCAGCTCACGCTCTCGGCTACGAGGCGGAGCAGGCGCGTATACTCGCGTTCCAAACCTTCAGGGGAGTGGGAATCTTTGCAGAAAAGCAGCATGCGGAGAAAAAACTTTTGCCAGAACAACTTGTCGAGAGCATCGCTTTGTCGGGTGGCACTACCGAGGCGGGTTTGCGAGTTTTGCGCGATAAGGAGACTGGACTCGTGCCGTTGATGCGCAAGGCTGGCGAACTCGCTTATCAACGCGCGCAAGAAATGGAAAAAGAGATGGGAAAAGAAATAGGAGCGAAAATAGAAAAGTAACTAAAATGCCGAAGTTTTAAGATTCTTCGCAATACACTCTCTGAAAACAGACGAAGAATTCGACGCAATGTACAATAGGGTATAATAAGGAGTGAAATTTATAAGTAGCGCGCCAAATTATCTATCGAAATTCGAGCGCAAGTCGAGCGGTTTTGTAGCCTGCTTTAGAAAGCTGCGCTCGTGCGCCTCGCGTAAATATGGAGCAATTGATGCGTGTATTCTCGCGTGGTAGGCGTCTAACCACTCTCGCTCCTCCACTTCTAACTGCTCGACAATAATCGGCGCACGCGCAATAGGCGCCAGCGAAAGCGTGTGAAAGCATAGGTTACGCTTTCTTTCAGAGTTCACTCCGCGCGCTGGCACTACTTCCATAAGGTTTTCCGTGCGTATGCCGAAGTTCTGGGGGCTGTAAAAACCAGGCTCGTTCGATAATATCATTCCTACTTGCAACAGCTCCTTGCTACCATTTTGTGCGATGCGTGCGTTGCCTTCGTGCACGCTCAAGCAGAAGCCAACGCCGTGTCCAGTCGCGTGTGGGTAGTCGAGCCCTTTTTGCCATAAAGGTCTGCGGGCTAATACATCGAGCGCGCTCGCAAAAGTTCCCTCTGGAAAGGTCGCTGTCGCCAGAGCGATATGTCCTCGTAGCACCGCAGTGTATGCTTCGCGAAAAGCAATGTTGCCGCAACCATTGCCAAAGATTAAAGTGCGAGTAATGTCCGTTGTACCGTACGCATATTGTCCGCCCGAATCGATCAAGTAAGGTTTGCCTCGTTGTAGTAGCCTCGCTCCATCGCGAGGGGTCGGATAGTGTATCTGCGCCGCGTTCGCTCCGCTTGCCGAGATAGTTTTGAAACTCTCGTCTAGCAACTTGCCACTCTGCAACCTAAAGGCGTAGAGCTTTCGCGCTGCCTCGTGCTCATCAACGCGCCTATTATTCGCAGCCACTTGTTCAAGCCATGCCAAGAAACGCACGAGGGCTACTCCATCCCAAAGGTGCGCTTTGCGTATGTTGCTGCGCTCGCGTATCGTCTTGCATCGGCGCAAAACTTCCGTTGGCTCTTGCGCGAATCGCAAGGTAACGCCAGCCCTCCTGCAGCTATCTACGAGCGCACTCGCAACGCTACTTTTGTCGAGTACGAGCACTCGCTTTTGCTCAGCGTTCTCCAGCAGCGCAGTCTTGAGCATGTTTGAGGGTAAGATTTCGCAGTGGGATAGATTCTCACTAGATAAGGCTGGTCGTGCGCTCGTGAAGAATTTAGCGCGTGGTGGGGTTTGACGCTTTGTTCCAAAATTTAGCAACGCAAAACCTAATGCTACAGGCAGAAAGGGAACATCGCTCGCTCGCAAGGACAAGCCCCAAGCGCAAGCAGTGCTCGTTGTTAGTAGCAGAGATTGGTTGCCTATCTCGCTTGCCTTATCTACCTTACTGTTTTCTAGTTGCTCGCATATTCGTAGCATTCGTTGCTTTGGCGTTTCACCGGTTTCGCTGGCTTTTCGTAGCGAGAGTAGGCTGATTGGTGGCGGAGGTTGCCTATGCCATAGCTCTTCTATTCCTGCGTCAATTTTTTGATCATAGCTATGGATAGGCACTAGCTTTATCTTAGCAACGCTCGAGCTTATACTACTCTGCCTTTCTCCTTGTATTTTCTCTCGAATTTCTTCGAGCATTTTTTGTGAAACTTGCCAAGGGTCGTAGCCGATGCAGCTTGAGCTTGGAAACATATCGGTCATGGTGGCGGCTATTTGCGTTAGGGGAGCCTCGATAAATTCGAATAGCGAACTGTCGCACTCCGCGCGTAGCTGCATTCGGTAGCGCGAGTCTGAGGCTATTACGGATTTTTTTTTCGCGCGGAAGTCGAAGATAGCCCAGCCATACGAACCTGAAAAACCGCTGAAAAACCGCAAGCGTTCCGCGTTGTGCGAGAGTGCTTCGCAACCTGTGCAATCGCCTCGTAGCATCAACAGACCATCTAGGCTAAGCCCCCCTAGACTTGGTTCTACTTTCGATCTTACTCTGGCAGCCAGCTCCGATATCAAGGCTGCGCGATCTTCCACGACAAAGGCTTGCGCCTCGATGAGACGGCGAGCTTGCGCTGCTTGCTCTAATAAAGATTTTTCTAAATATCTCTGCGAGAAGGTATCAGTCTGACAACTAGAGCGTTTTCTCTCGCGCAGCCACCTTTGCCACATGCTGGTGTTGTATGGGGTGTCGGGCGCACCAGCTATCCCTTCAATTATCTCTTCAGTTATCTCTGAGCTCTTGTGCTTTTGTTGCGCTGGTGTTGCTAGCCGTTAATTTTGCCGCGCAGAACTTGAACTCTGGGATTTTTCCGATTGGGTCGAGCTGCGGGTTGGTCAGAAAGTTTGCCGCTGCTTCGGCAAAGCAGAAGGGTACAAAAAGCATGCCTTCTGCGACATCACGATCAATGCGCAACTTTAGCTCTATTTGTCCTCGTCTTGTCTCAACGCGAACGCACTGCCCGCCTTTGAGATTCTTTTGCCGTGCCTCACGCGGATGGATATGCACAACCGCCTCAGGCTCAAGCGTATCTAGCGTTTCGGATCTTCTAGTCATAGCACCAGTGTGCCAATGCTCCAGCAAGCGTCCAGTAGTTAGGATGTAGGGGAATTTGTCATCCGGCATTTCTGCGGGCGCTATCAGGTCGGTAGGCACTAGTTGCAAGCGTCCGTTTGCGGTTGGAAAACCATCGCCAAATAGAGTTTCTTGTCCCTCCGCTTCTTCGCTCTCGCAAGGATATACGACAGAGCCTTCGCGTTGCAGACGCTGCCACGATATTCCTTTTATAGATGGCATGGCTCGGCGCATCTCTTCGTATACCTCGCTGACAGAAGAGTAAGACCATTGGAGTCCTAGCTTTTGTGCGATGTTTTGTATGATTAACCAATCTTCGCGCGCATCCGCCGGCGGCTCAAGCACGCGGCGGGCTAGTTGTACCTGGCGGTTAGTGTTGGTGAAAGTGCCTTCCTTTTCGGCAAATGCGCTCGCAGGTAAGACTACATCGGCAAAAAAAGCGGTTTCGGTCAAAAATATCTCCTGCACGACTAGATGCTGTAAGTTCGCCAAAGCCGCACGAGCATGGCGCGTATCAGGGTCGGACATTGCGGGATTCTCTCCCATTATGAGCATGCCCTTGATATCGCCTTTATGCGCCGCGTTGATAATCTCGACAACCGTTAGACCTTTGTTGGGGTTTAGCTTTGTATTCCAGAAATCCTCGTACCACTCGCGCACTGCCTTATCTTCGACAGAGCGGTAGTCTGGGTAGACCATCGGTATCAGTCCTGCATCGGAGGCTCCTTGCACATTGTTTTGCCCCCTGAGCGGGTGAAGTCCCGTGCCGATTCTACCGATTTGCCCGGTGATTGCCGCCAGAGCTATCAGGCATCGTGCATTGTCGGTGCCATGGACATGCTGCGATATACCCATGCCCCAAAAAATCATGGCTCGTTCAGCACGGGCGTAAGCTCGCGCGACTTTGCGTATTTCGTCAGCCTCGATTCCACAAATGGGACTCATCGCCTCAGGGGTAAAGTCCTCGATTCGTTCAGCCAATTTGTCAAACCCGTCGGTATGGGCTTGGATATATTGTCGGTCGGTTAATCCCTCATCGATGATCGTATGTATCATGGCGTTCAGCAGGGCGACATCTCGTCCCGCTGTGAAGGCGAGGTGCTTCCAAGCAAAGCGAGTTAGTCCATGTCCTCTCGGATCCATCACGATCAGTTTTGCGCCTTTTTTAGCAGCCTGTTTCAGAAAGGTCGCAGCAACTGGATGATTTTCTGTCGGTCTTGCGCCGATAACTATGATACAATCAGCGTCTTGCGCTTGTGTAAAAGGTGCTGTGACGCCACCAGAACCCAAGCCCTCGAGCAATGCTGCAACGGAAGATGCGTGGCATAGTCTTGTACAGTGATCAACATTATTGGTTTGAAATGCGCTACGCACCATTTTTTGAAATAGGTATGCTTCCTCGTTCGAGCCTTTGGCAGAGCCGAAGCCAGCGAGCGCGTCGCCGCCATGTTTTTGGTATATCTCGCGCAAATTTTTTGCAGCTAGGTCTAGTGCTTCGTCCCAAGATGCTTCGCGGAAGAACTCCGAATGGTTCTTCGGGTCTATTTGCAAGTCCCAAGTTTTACCCACTCCTTCTTTGCGGATGAGGGGTTTGGTGAGACGGTCTGGATGATGCGTATAGTCGAAGCCGAATCTTCCCTTTACGCATAAACGGTTTTGGTTGGCAGGACCGTCGCGTCCATCCACCTTTTGGATGCGCCCATCCTTGACGAAAAATGTAGTTTGGCAACCGACTCCGCAGTAGGGGCATAGGCTATCTACTTCGCGTTCTGCTTTGCCGCGATGTTGCTGTTTTTCATCGACCTCCGTGGCTGGCATCAAGGCACCCGTGGGACAGGCTTGAACACACTCACCGCATGCGACACAAGTTGATAAGCCCATAGGATCGTCGAAGTCAAATATGATTTTCGAATGAGCTCCGCGACCA
>JABAAS010000028.1:7580-11356 GCA_014238625.1 Alphaproteobacteria bacterium
TCGTTCGATTGCACTTCTCGATAAGCTCTGACGCATAGGTTGGAATGGATGCAGGAGTCCAAGTTTACTGCCATTGCCTTATGCGAGCGGTCCGCTGAGTGCCCATTAGCTCTGGCTGCGAAGCGACTTTCCGAGAGATGAATTTTGTTGGCTTGCTGGAAAAAGAGAGAGTCTGGATCGGGCGACTTCTCTGGTTGTTTTTGATCAGCGAGCAACAACTCGAAAACCATGCTACGCGCGTCCTTAGCACGCTTATTATCGCTCACAACGCGCATGCCTTCTCGCGGCTTACGAATGCAAGAAGCAGCTAAAACTCTTTCGCCTTCGATCTCAACCATGCAAGCACGGCAGTTGCCATCCGTGCGGTAGCCTTTCTCGGTGCGCGTACAGAGGTAGGGAATTTCTATACCTTCGCGCCGCGCTACCTCGAAGATAGTTTCTTCCGCTCCCGCCTCTACTTCACGCGAGTTCAGGTTGAAGCGAATTTTATCTGGCATTTTGGTTATAGAGTTTTTGCACGGCTATTCGCATGGTTTCTCTACTCTTGCTTTCTAACTAAATTTCTTGTCTGACTTTTTGCTTTTTGCTTGTTGCTTGTTGCTTTTTGCATAGCTTGGACAACCTCTCGTTACTTTATTTTGCCAGCATTTATTCCGCGCTTGGTTGCAAAAGCATTGTTTTCACACTAAACTAACCAGCAAGCAACGGACAATGATGCACCTTTGCAGAGTGTTTTGCAAGGCGGTAACCTGAAGAAGTTGATTAAAAAGAGGAAATAAAAAATGGTATCTTTACCGCCGCACCTGCAAGCCCGTCCCGCCTCACGCCGCGAGGACTCCAATGCCGAGAAGGCGATCGACGACTTGCTTGCGCGCCGTTCTGCCGCGCGGGCAAACACCTCTCTAGCTAGCGCCTTCCTAACGCAAGACCCGCGCGATATACAAGCAGGAATTGTCCGATTCCGCGCATTAGTTGATGGAAAAAGCTTGCAGCAGCTTCTAGAAACCTATCGAGGACGAGGCTCTTTGCTAGATTTGCTCGTATAGGGATAGAAAACTGCGACCACGATAAAGGTGGTAAAAATAAGCTAGAATGGCACAGCTAAGGTTGAGTATTAATCAATTAAAAAGTTGTTTTTGTTTAGATTTAATCTATAATAAGTCCATAATGATTGCGTGATCAGAGAGAGGATGGTTTGTACGATGTTGAGTTCCACCTCAGAACCTGTAACTTCTATGGACTTGATAGATCAGAATATATCTTTGCGTTTGCGCCAGCGTCGATTGTTGCTTGGTTTTACGCAAAGTGCTGTTGCGGATGCTTTGGGCGTTTCTTTTCAACAAATACAGAAGTACGAAACGGGAGCGAATCGTGTCAACGTTGCTCGACTTTTTGAGCTGTCTTGTGTGCTGAATGTGCCGATAACCTATTTTTACGAGAATTTGAAAACTGTTCGTAAAGGGAAAGGCGCAAAGAGAAGGTTGTCGGGCAAAGTAGGGGAGAGAAATACTCCCTCGTTGACGACGCGCAAGGTCAGGCAGGTTGAAGATATGATGAGGCGGGCAGAGACGCTAACCTTGGTTCGCAATTTTTATTTATTAAAACCAGCAGTGCGTAAATCTATTGCGAGTATGTGTCGCGGGTTGCGCTCTTGATGTTGTTTTAAGCAATGATTTGCTCTCGGGATTCTCGCAGAGCAAATACTAATATAGCAGTCAATAAGACAATAACCGAACACTGGTGGTGTGAGTGAACGGGCTCTGGCGTTTCCCCCTTTCTTCCAACTCCTAGGTCCTTCCTTGCATCACCAGTTCAGCCATCCTTTTTACAGGATGGCTTTTTTATGGAGACTATTTGCGTTAGAATCAGAAGATGAAAAGATGCTTGGCAAAGATAATTAGTAAAAATGCTTGGCGATGGAGGCTAATGTGATAGAGAAAAATGAGGATATAAAAAAAAGGATAGTAGGTACGTCTCCATCTCGTTCTTCTGTTTCGCGAGATACTCCTACGGAGGCTTCTCTGGCAGATTCCTTTGCCCTTGCTTATCGGCGCGTTGACGATTGCTTGCTAAAAGCTAGTAATAGCCGCGAGGATAAACATAGAGATAAACTCGAATTTCAGCATTCGCGCAAAAATACTCAAGCTACATCTTTGGACAAGCGAACGCTGGTTCTCGTTGCTGGAAAGGATGCTGTAGCATTTCTGGATGGCTTGACTACTAACGACATCGCCAGTGCAGTGCGTGAATCTCGCGCGATTAGCACGGCTTTTTTGACCCCGCAAGGTGCACTTGAGTACTTATGCCTCGCCTTTCCGACTGACGAAGGCGTGGTATTGGAATGCGAGCGGGCGCGCCTGAAAAATTTCGCCGCTCGGCTGTGGCGAGCGCGCATGGACTGCTCGGTTAGCTTCCGCTGGTTGCAGGAGCTAAATGTTGCCAGCATTTTTCCTAATACTTTTATTAACAGTTTTCCAGAATGCGAGACTTCGACAAAGGTTATAGCTTTGGGTAGCGGCTTAGCCGATGGGTTTCTGTTTAAAGACCCTCGTGCACCACTAGAGGCTTGGCGTCTCTATCATAAGAACGCGGCTGGTGTTGCGCACGCGGTTGGCTTGCCTATTGCAAGCTTATCCGACTATGAGAATTATCGCTTGTCTTTGGGCGTAGTCGAAAATAGCGAGGAGTTAGCACTACCTCGTGCTTTTCCCTTCGAGTATGGTTTGGATGCTTTGGCAACCTTGAGCTGGCAAAAGGCTTGTTATGTTGGGCAAGAGATTACAGCACGAATGAAGTATCGAGCACGCGAGACAAAAAAACATGCCTTTGCTGTGCGCATAGCTAGGTCTGGCGTTGCGGTTCAGCGTGGCGACAAGATTTATTCTGACTTAGCAAATGAGAACTCACAGTCGCAAGTTGGTAAGCTTTGCGGAGAGATTATTTATGTAACAAGTGGGTGCGGTAGCGCAGGTAGTCGTGCGGGTAGCGATAGCGATACGCGGGTTGGCGAGACGAGTGCCGATACAACTGCCAAAACGACTGCCCAAACAGTTGTATTGGCTCTTTGCAACCTCGCACGCCTGCGCGAAGCTTCGCAAGAGCAAGGCAAGGCGGTCGATGCTTTGTCATTAACTATTATGGCGAGTTCGTGTGAAAAATCTCCCGCAAAGAACCTAGCTGCTCGCCTGCTTGTGCCGAGTTGGCTGACTACATTATTTACGCGCGAGTCTACTTCTACCACTTCTACCACCCCCGCCTCTTCTAGCTCGCAGTCGCCTCCTGCCTCACATATTGACTCACACATTGGACAAGAATCTCATAAGCAGCGTCCACGCGTAGCTGGCATTGCCGTGGCTTTGATGCTCGCTTTGCCATTTCCTTTGCCATCAGTGTTGGCGCAAGATTCTTTACAAGTTGAGAATCTGCACGCTCAAAGTCTTAAAGTTCAAAAACCCTATCGCCTATCGGTTTTTGCTCGCGCGAAAGGAGCTCGCTCGCTCGCGGTGGCAGAGGAGATAGCTAGCGTCTTTATTTCTACACGAGGCAGTCGGTTATACGCTTTCAAGGATGGCAAGACGCACCTATTAGCAGATAATTTGAATGTGGCGAACGGTATCGCATGGCTCGCGCCATATCTATATATCGTCGAGCAAGATAAAGTTTCGCGCTATCGTTTTGACAAGTTTTACCCTCGCTTGCCCTCGTCACAGGAAGATAACAACAACTTGTTGTTCGACCAATTGCCGAACAAACGCCACCACGGCTGGCGAGTAGCC
>JABAAS010000029.1:0-10959 GCA_014238625.1 Alphaproteobacteria bacterium
GACTGTGCTTGGCTTATGGCCGCCAAACTTTAAGACAGCCACTCGTAGCGTAGTAGTCGATGTATTGCGAGGAGGGCAGATGCAAGAGCTGGATATTAGCCTCGTCTCTTTCTTCGAGCCTACTGGAAAAAAAGCGAAGTTTAGCAAAAGGCTTGAGAAAATGAACGGTAGCTTTCGCCTGCGAGATGGACGTTTGCGTATTTTTGCCGATCCCTTGACGATTAGAGATGTTAGCTCTGTGGCTAGCTTTGACAAGGACAAGATCACATTCGAGGTTGCAAGCGGACGCTACCGCGAGGATTTTCTTGTGAACTCTAGCGAGGTTTCGTTCGAGCGGCGCAAACGCTCGCTTGGCAATAATCTCACCTTTATGGATGCCTCGATAGTTGGAGAAGGTGCGGCAGAGGACTTGCGTTTTCTAATTCGTCAAGCTCCATTTTTACAAAACTTGAGCTTTTTGCAGCTAGCGGCGCGCACTCTGCCTCCCTCTCAAAGCGCGCAAGGTAAGGGTCACTTTAACCTACGGGCTTTTACAAAGCAGCTCAAAGTTACGGAAGCAGACGATACTAGCGAAGCCTCGTCTTTAGAGACCTTATTTCCGCAACCTCTGTACTACGATCTCGCTTGGGACTTTGAGCGAGTTAGATTTCAAGCACCAGTGTTGCGCTTCTACGAAGGACAAGCAAGCGTTACCTCTAGCAGCTCTAGCCCTCTCGATCTTTCGCTTAATCTATCGAGTGGGAACGGCAATAACCTAATAGTTTCGTGGCATAATGATATTTTAGAGAATAACGACAAGAATTGGTTGCAGAATACAGTATCGGCAGAAAAAATTAAACTCAGTGGCACGCTCGATGCCTCTGCCGTTGCGAGCGATTTTGGCTACCTGCCGAGCGCGTGGTTTGCTGAGGATATTCCGTTGTTATTCAACTATCGCAATCACAGCTTGTCTCCTGCGCGTGCGCGCTTATCTTTTGGCACGGGCTCTGATCAAGTTCTGGTGGAAAGCGAGTATCTCGGCGAGCCGTTGGGATTGCGTATTTTCGGCGGCAGCGGTGAGGGACACTCTGCTACTGATAGCGGTGAGAAGAGCAAATCCAAGAGTAAATCCAAGAGTAACTCCAAGAGTAACTCCAAAAGTAACTGGACTATCGATGGTAACTATAATCCAGATGGTTATAGCAGTTTGTTGCTACGCAAACTACAACCCGCGCGCTTGCTCGAGGCAACGACTCCGCAAAGTAATTCGCAAAGTAATTCGCGCGAGTCATTAAGTATCTTGTTACAAAATGACGCGAATAGCGAGGAGGGGGAGGGGGAGCCTTATGCTGGTGAGGATAACGAGGCTCCGATTTGGCGTCTCCTAGCTAGTGGCGAGAGTCTAGACCTATCCAGTTGGGTAGCCGAGCGGCCGTGGCAAGCTTTGCGCAGGGCAGCAGACGATGATGCAGATAGGGCAGGCGATTTAGGGATATTGCCATATATCAACCTTGACCTTGCCATACGCTTGCGAGAGTTACGCCTGCATGCGAATGGAGCTTCTTCCAAGTCGGATAGGTTGTCGGATAGGTTGTCGGATAGGCTGTCGGATAGGCTAGAAAATGTTCAAAGCGATTTCAGCTGGCGCGGCGGAGCTTTGCAAGAAGCTACTTTCTCGAGTGTTGGCGGAGCATACTCCTCCTCTAGTAAAGGCAAAAGAAAAAAGAAGAGAGGCGATGGGCGCAAAGTTAGCACGAACATATCTTACGACTTGCGGGAGGAGGAAGAGCTGTTTCTGTTAGAGAGTGGCGACTTGGGCGCATTTCTGCAGCAAGCTCACGGCACGAGTTTTGCTGAGGGAGGCAAGGCGCGAGTTTTGCTTTCGCGTCCGCATAGACCAGACCAGCGTCCCAAACCTCGCTTTATCGGTTATGGTAAGGTTGAAGATTTGTCTTTGTATAATATGCCGCTCTTGTTTAAAATTTGGGATTCTATTGGTTTGCTCGGTGCTTTTAGCAAGGGAGTTAAGCGTTTGCGGGTTAGTTCAGAGCTATCTCTTTGGGACGGAGTTTTATCGTTAGACAACTTTAAGCTTGCGAATAACCTAACCGCCTTGACCGCGCGTGGTAGCATTGATGTCGATGCGCAGCAGATAGATTTGCGTGGAGAGGTTGCCTCTCTACCGATCATTTCTAATTTTTTGCGCAACATACCTATATTAGGTTATGTTTTAGTTGGTCGTAAGAGGAATAATTTATTCGCTTTTTCTTACGATGCTAAGGGAGACTGGACAAAACCTAAGGTTGAGGCATCGCCAATTAATTTTTTACTCCCTGGCATTGTTAAGGTAGCTAACCCTTTACAATTTTTGGAAAGCGATGAGATATGGAAGGCGCAACAATTGAAACGCGATGAGATTGCCCGCCAAGCAAACGGGAAGAATAAAGATGAGCAAAAAAGCGAGCAGGGACAAGAAAAGAAGGCGAAGAAGCCAAGTTCTAACTAAATTAAATAATATTAATATTTTAATTTAGATTTTAATATAAAGGCAATAATATTAATAATTCAGGGCTTGCGTATTTTATCTGCGAATTAGTATTTTTTATCTCGTTTCAAAGGACTTTTCCTACTAAGGCGCAATGTGTTTTTTTGCCTATGGATACAACCGCGCTTTGTTGCGGTTGTAGTAATAGTTGCGTTTTTTCATCCATTACGAGCTTTCCATCTAGGCGCACTCCTTGCGCGCGTATCAATCTACGAGCGGCGCCATTGCTTTCGACCATTCCATTTTCGCGTAGTATGTCGTAGAGAAAATGCTGTATGTTGGATGCGACAAGATGTTCTGGTGACTTAGATAGGTTGCCTGAAGCGAAGACATCTTCGGCGCGCTGTTGTTCTGTGTGCGCTGCCTCTGGGCTATGGCATAGAGAGGTTACTTCTGTCGCTAGGCGTTTTTTCGCCTCGTTTATTTCTTTTCCTTCGAGTTTTTCCAATCGTTTTATTTCGTCGATTGGCAACTCTGTAAACAAGCGCAGGAATCGCCCGACATCTTGATCTGCGCAGTTGCGCCAGAATTGCCAAAAGTTATTAGAGGATAGCTTTTCGTCACTCAACCATATAGCACCAGTTACGCTTTTGCCCATTTTTTCGCCAGAGGCTGTTGTCAGCAGAGGTGTTGTTAGGGCGAAGCTATCCGCTCCGTCGATGCGGCGTATCAGCTCTACTCCGCATAGTATGTTTCCCCACTGATCTGAGCCGCCTATTTGTAGAGCGCATCCTTCGCGCCGATGTAGCTGTAGGAAATCGAAGGCTTGCAAAACCATATAGTTGAACTCTAGGAAGCTGAGTGGCTGGTCTGCCTCGAGCCTTGTTCGCACCGAGTCGAGTTTGATCATACGATTTACGGAGAAATGCTTTCCGTATTCGCGCAAGAAATCGAGCCACTTAACCTCATTCAGCCACTCGAAGTTATCGGTGAGTTTAGCTCCTTTGTTTTCATCGAAGTCGAGGAATTTCTTAAATAGAGTTTTCAGGGGTTTTGCATTCTCGCTAATCTTCTCATCTTCGAGCATTGGTCGTTGCTTATTTTTACCAGAGGGGTCGCCGACTTTTGTTGTTCCGCTTCCTATTAGAACGATTGGCTGATGTCCGGTTTTTTGCAACCATCGCAATAGCATTATCTGAGTTAGGGAGCCTACATGCAGACAATCGGCGGTTGCATCGAATCCGATGTATGCTTTTAGAGGTTCGTTGTTGCGTTCTTTTTCTTTGAGTAACTTATCGAGTGCTACGAAGTCGTTGCAGTTATCCAAAAAGCCTCGTTCGCCTATCGCCTGCAAGAACTCCGAGCGGAAGCTCTGGGCGGGGGCTAGTTGATGTGCGGAGACTGTACCATTAACTTTATTAACGGTTTTCTCTATTAGAGTGGTACCTACAATGGGGTTTTTGCTAACTCGTCTAGTCGACGAGCTACCCACCTCTTCAGCGACTGCTTGAATCATGAGCTAGTTTAATCCCTTTGCAAGTATGTAAAAAAGTATGTCAAATAAGAGTATTTGTACTAATTGTCAGGCATTTTACACATTTTTATAAAAAATATCTAGTAAAATTAGCGTGCTATCGCACGCTCGCTAGACGCGAGGTCTTCGTGGGGGGACTCGTCCCCCCACGCCCCCCTTTTGTTGGTAAAGTTCTCCGCCTCTTTTTTATAAGCCTTCTGGTATTTCTAGCACCTCGATTTCCTCGCCCTTATCTTTTGCGGGTGCGTTAACTGGCTGCACAGCGAGGCAGTTTGCGCGTGCGAGCGTCAGAGTGTGAGCGGACTCCTGATCATCAAAGACCTCGACTTGCCCATTTGCCAAATGCGCTCGCATGTAGTGGCTACGCGCCCCACCTCTACCGAGCTTATTTTTCAGCGGATATCGAGCTAGTTTGCTCTGCTCTTCGAGGTTGAGCATTTTACGCAACATGGGTCGCATGAAGACCATTGCGCCGACAAAGACGGATGCGGGGTTTCCTGGCAACACGAGGATTGGCACACCTTCGTTTAATTTTTCTTGAGTCAATGTGCTTTGAGTCAATGTGCTTTGAGTCAATGTGCTTTGAGTCAATGCGAAGCGGGTAGGTTTTCCTGGTCGCATTGCAAGCTCGCTAAATATCTGTTTGATGCCGAGTTCTTCGATGACATTTCCGACCCAATCGGCGTTGCTTTTAGATGCTCCTCCGCTTGCGACGAGCAAATCGGTACCCTGCAGGGCTTGGCAGAAGGCATTTTTCAGAGATTCTAGGCTATCTTTAGCGAAGGGTATTACTCTTGGTAGACCACCTAATTTTTCCACCAACATAGCGAGCATTAGACTATTGGCGGCGGCGATTTGTTTTTTGCCGCGCGCCTCGCCTGGTAGCGCGAGCTCGTCGCCGCTGGCGACAATGCTCACAACTGGCTTGCGTCTGACCTTCAGCCATGCGTAGTTCATCGTAGCGGCGAGTGCGACATCGCGCAGGGATAGGATTTTATTTTTTTTGAGCAGAGTAGCACCTTGCGAGAAGTCCGCCCCAGCGGCGCGAATGTATCTGCCGAGGACTGGAGCCTCCCGAAGCGTTATGTATTGTTCAGAGTTACTATTTTTGCCTCTACTATTTTCCAGATCGCATAGCTCGTCTATGACGATTGCATCAGCGAGTTCTGGCAATGCTGCGCCGGTGAATATCTGCACGGCTTGGTTCTCTGCCTCTTTGGACAGCTGCGTTATTTCTTGTGCGCCTGCGCGGTTTTGTCCGATTACGCGCAACCTTGCGCCTTTAGATGCTTCTGCTGCGCGCACGGCGAAGCCGTCCATGGCGGAGATTCGTTGAGGCGGGTGCGCGAGCAAGGCTCTTAGGTCTTCCCCTAGCACTCGTCCCGAGCAAAGAGCTATAGGCAACACCTCGCTAGTGTCGAGCCTTTGACAGTGCGAGAGCACCAACTCTAGAGCTTGCTCTGGTAGCATTGCAGCCATCGAGGGCTTTTAGCGGTATATTTTCAATTGAGTTTCCAAGAGCCAGATGCTCCGCCAGATTTCTCGAGCAGCTTTATTTCTGTTATCCGCAAGCCTCTATCGACCGACTTTAGCATGTCATAGACGGTCAAGCCCGCAACCGCAACCGCGGTGAGAGCTTCCATTTCGACTCCGCTCTGTGCGAAGGTTTTACAACGCGCCTCGATGTTGACGCTCGCGTTCTGCTCGTCTAGTTCGAGCAACAGAGCCACTTGGCTGAGCGGAAGATTATGGCATAGTGGTATCAGCTCGCTAGTGCGCTTAGCTGCCATTATCCCCGCGAGCTGCGCTGTTGCTAGCACATTGCCTTTCTCTGCCTTCTTTTGAGCAAGAACCTCGACCCCTTTAGCCGAGAGACGCACAATCCCTACCGCACGAGCATAGCGTGCGCTATGTTGCTTATCGCCTACATCGACCATGCGCGCGCCGCCCGCTCCATCGCTATGCGTCAGAGTGCTCATAGTCGAAGAGGGGGACTGCTTTCTATTTTTATCGTTGGCTGGCATGCTTTGTGCTATTCCCTTAATTTGTCCATTACTTTTCTCAGGCTAGCGAATCTTCGAGCGGTTTTTCGAATGAAGATTCTACTTGGCAGAATTTTTCTATCGCTTGCTGGGGGTTTTGCGCGCGCATTATCGCCTCTCCGATGAGGAATGCCAAGTTATATTTTCCAGAGCTACAACTCTCAGCTCTAACTTTGATGAAGGGTAGCAGGTCTTCGGGTTTGCGCATTCCACTTTCTGCGATGGCGATACGCGATGCTGGCACTTGCGCAAAAAGCTCCAGTGCACGAGCAAGGTTTATCTCTAGGCTCTGCAGGTCGCGCGAGTTGACACCTATCATATCTGCGCGCAGATGCTTGAGCGCCCGCTCCAGCTCGTGCTCGTTGTGCACCTCTACGAGCACATCCATACCTAAGGCTAAGGCGGACTGTTCGAGCTCTTTAGCTTGTCCGTCTTCGAGCAAGCGCATTATCAAGAGAACGCAGTCAGCTCCGAGTAGCCTAGTTTCGTATATCTGCAGGTTATCTATGATGAAGTCTTTGCGCAGGACTGGCAGGGCGCAAGCTGCGCGCGCCTTCTCTAGGTCTCGCTCGCGCGCGCAAAACCATCGAGCGTCCGTCAGCAGCGAGAGGCAAGTAGCCCCGGCTTTTTCGGCACGAGCCGCGAAAATAGCAGGCGAGCTATCCTCGCTGCTATTTTTGTTTAGCACTCCAGCCGATGGTGAGGCGCGTTTGCTCTCGCAGATTATAGACAGCGCACGAGAATTTAACGCTTTGCGAAAGCCTCGCGTCTTTTGCGTGAGCGACTCTGCATCTTGGCGCAAAGATGTAGCACGTTCGCGCAGACGAGCGCACTCCTCGCGTTTCCCAGCGATAATACTGGCTAGGAGCGCGTTGCTTCCATCCCCGCCGTTGTTTCTCGATTTGTTCAATTGCTGTTAGTTATGGCTTTGACCTTTTCGAGAGTATTTTTCACCTCACCTTTTTCGATGGCTTCTCTAGCCAGCCGAGTGCCCTCGAGCAAAGATTGTGTTTTTTGCGCGACCATCAAGGCTGCAGCCGAGTTATAGAGTATCGTCTCGAACAGAGCTCGTTCTGGCGAGTTTTCCTTGCTGCATTTATTATCGAAGACTTTGCTTATGGCTTTTGCATTATATTGCGCGTTGCCGCCGCGAATTAAAGATAGCTCTCTTTTGGGCAGTTCTGCGTCGGCTGGCAGTAAGGCTCGTTTCTTGTGCATTCCAGTCTTTTGAGTTGTTGCTGTATCTCCGTCTTGAATTATGATGGCTTGCGACTCTCCGCATAGCGTCATTTCGTCGGCGTCCCCCGCGCCGCATACGATCCAAGCCTGCTTGAAGCCCAGAATATCGAGCGTCTCTGCATATAGACTTGCAACTTGCCTAGAGCATACGCCGAACAATCCCCGCGTTACTCCAGCCGGGTTGAGCAGTGGTCCCAATAGGTTGAAGATAGTACGACTAGCTAGAGTTTTACGCACTTTAGCGGCGAACGCCATTGCGGGATGGTGTCGAGGAGCGAACATGAAGCAGAAGTTTGTTTCGTCCAAGCATTGTTGTATGCGTTCAATGGGGCTGTTGATGTTTATGCCCAAGGCTTCGAGCAGGTCAGCCGCGCCGCATTGAGAGCTAACGCTTCTGTTTCCGTGCTTTGCCACCGAGACGCCGCAACTTGCCACGACGAGCGCCGTGGCGGAGGAGATGTTGAAAGTTCCTAGTCCGTCTCCGCCGGTGCCGACAATATCGATAGCCTTTTCGTCTGCTACGATGGGGTTTTCCATTGTAAGACGCAGAGCATCGACGGCTCCTGCTAGCTCGCAAGCCTGCTCACCGCGCACGCGTAGCGCGCTAAGTACTGATGCCAGCAAAATATGCTTATTTGATTGATTGTCTTGGCTTTGCTTTTCGAGATCACTGTTCGCTTGCTCGCTTGTGCTCTCGCTCAGCAGGCTTGTGAATAGACCAGCCATTTCTTCTCGTCGTAGGACTTGTCCTGCGAGCAGGAGTTCGATTTTTTCACGCACTTCTGATTCTTTTTCTACCATTCTAGTTCCGTTTCTCTCCAATCCCCCATTTAGTTTTACCCTTTTGATTTTTTATGGATTTTCTGATTTTACATTTGTTATCTCCTATTGAGGCAGAAAGTAATGAAGTTATCGATCAACTGCCAGCCATGCTCGCAGGCGATGCTTTCAGGGTGGAATTGCACGCCAAAAAGGTCGAGTTTTTTATGCGATAAAGCCATCACGATTGGCTCGCTCGAGTTTTCTTCGTCCTCGCTATAGGCGTCTATGCTTAGCACTGGCGGAACGGAGTTTGGCTCAACGACAAGGGAGTGGTATCTGGTTGCCTTGAGTGTTTCTGGCAGCCCCAAAAACAGAGGATTTTTTTCACTACTATTTCCGTTTTCGCCATTTTCTTTGTTTATTGACGCTATCTTAATTTGAGAAGTTTTTCCGTGCATCAGCTTTTTTGCGCGCACGACCTTTGCGCCGCAGCTTTGCGCGAGGCACTGCATACCGAGGCAAACGCCGAGCAGAGCGGGCTGTTGTTTTGCCTGCAACAGGGCGTCTATCAATTCGAGCGAGATTCCAGCCTCCTCTGGTCGTCCTGGTCCTGGCGATATGACTATGCCGCGTGGCTGCATATCGAGAGCCATTTCCACGCTTATCTTATCGTTGCGAATGACTTTGACGGCATTTTGCGCGTCCTCTAAAGCGGCCTCATTTTTGCCAGCTATACTACCAGCTATACTACTAGCTATACTACTAGACATGGCTTGATATAGATTCCAAGTGAAGCTATCGTAATTATCGAGTAGCAAGAACATCGTTCCAATCTTTGAGTCTTTATGCCTCAATCCTTTGAGCAGTTATTTTTTTATATTCAGGCTGCGGATTTTGCGCTTGTTTGAGTAATATACTTTGCGACCGCCGCTTCAAAGTCTGCGAGATGGTTGCTGAACAAATGATCCGCTTCCTCGACGGCGTGGAATTCTACTTTCACGGCTTTGTACCGCGCGAGTGTGTTCTGCATTTTTTCTATTTCTTCGTAAGGTATCAGCTCGTCTTTTTCTCCGTGTATAATAAGTCCCTGCACGGGACAGGGAGCGAAAAATCCAAAATCGTAATGATTTACGGGCAGAGCAGCTGCGACGAATCGAGCGGTTTCTGGTCTTCGCATCAGCAGCTGTAGCGATATCCAAGCACCGAACGAGACGCCGCCGACCCAGAATTCGTTATTATACTCTGCGCGATGCTGTAGCCAGTCAAGAGCTGCTGCTGCGTCAGAGATCTCACCTTCGCCGCCCTCGTATCTTCCGTCGCTACGCCCAACGCCGCGGAAGTTTATGCGCAGGCACGAGAATCCTTGGCGAGCGAAAGCTCGATATAGCGTATATACCGACTTACTATCCATAGTTCCGCCTTGCACGGGGTTGGGATGCAGCAACAGCACGACTGGCGCATGAGGGGTGGAGCTATGGAAACGCCCCTCGAGCTTACCGCTCGGGCCATTGAGTACTACATCCACAGAACTTTAGCCTCAACATTGCGCGCATGGGCGAGAGCGACCATAACACCGAGTAGCTTATCTAAATTTTTATATTTACGCACAACATCAACCATAGTGAATACTCTAGCAGATTTTCTAACAGATTCGGGCTATAAAAAGCATAAGTAAATGAGTTTCTAGGTAAAAATTCTGCTAAATTTCGCTAAAGGATTGTAGCAAAAAGTTAACCCAATAAATCGTGTAGAGATATTGTCGAGATTCTGCGAAGATTTTGTATAGAGCTTGCGGATAACTCGTAGAGATATTTTATGCCTATGCCTATACCTATGCCTATACCTATGCCTATACCGATGCCTATGCCTTTCGCCCAGCCTCGTTTTTACCTTGATTATAACGCGGGTGCGCCTCTGCGTGCTGGCGTTCTTGCGCATATGCAGGAGGTAGCGAGTAGCCCCGGCAATGCTTCTTCGGTGCATGCTTTCGGCAGGCGAGCGCGTTGTTATATCGATGATGCGCGCGCGAGCATCGCTAATGCTCTTGGTTGTGAGGCGGAGGGAGTTATTTTTACGAGCGGTGGTAGCGAGGCTAACGCGCTGATCTTACACAATAAGCTCTTATACGATAATTCCTTGCCAGAGAGAGCTTTGCACGATGGGGAACATTTTTTTTGTTCAGCCATCGAGCATCCCTCGGTGCTTGAGCACCATAGTTGCTCTCAGCCATCGAGCGAAACTATCGTTCCGACGCTAGCCTCTGGCATCGTTGATTGTCGCGCGTTAGAGCGAATGCTCGCATCTGCAACAAAAGGTCTATCAGGCAGACGCGTCCCGCTAGTCTCGATTATGGCAGCGAACAACGAGACTGGTATATTGCAACCGATAGAAGAGATAGCCTCGATCTGTCGCAGGCACGCAGTAGCCTTGCATTGCGATGCAACGCAGGTGGTCGGTCGCAAGGCGATATCGATGGAGGATTGGGGCGTGGATTTTCTCACGCTTTCAGCACATAAGCTTGGAGGACCGCAAGGAATCGGCGCGTTGTTGTATAACTCGCGCAAGGATTATTTGAGTAAGGACTATTTGAGCAGATATCCGCACTCTTTTTCTGCCCGCGAGCTACTACGCCCTCTGCTGCTTGGCGGCGGTCAAGAATCTGGCTTGCGCGCAGGCACCGAGAATGTGTCTGCGATAGCGGGCTTTGCCTTTGCGCTACGAGCGGCTTGCGATGAGCTAGCGCGTTTTGCGGATGTTGCGAACCTTCGAGACTCTTTTGAGCAACGCCTGCTTTCGCGTCTACCTGATACTCGTATAGTAGGCTCTTCTGTTGAGCGTCTAGCGAACACTAGTTGCCTTATTCACCCAAATTTTTCTGCGGAGGTATTGTTGATGCGTTGCGACTTATCTGGTGTTGC
>JABAAS010000029.1:10969-11218 GCA_014238625.1 Alphaproteobacteria bacterium
GCTCTGCTTGTTCATCTGGCAAGATATCGCCGAGCCATGTTTTGCTAGCGATGGGCTACGATGAGGCATCCTGCCGTAGGGCTATCAGGGTTTCGCTGGGGTTAGACACAGAGCCTGAGGCAATAGAGCTTTTGTTAGACTTGCTCAGCACCGATGACTTTACGGCTTCAACAGCTACGGCGGCGATAAAGGAGACGATATGAAAACGAGCGATGTCGATAAGAGCGATATATTTAATCGTTCCCGCTA
>JABAAS010000002.1 GCA_014238625.1 Alphaproteobacteria bacterium
CACCGCCGTTGAGAGTATCCTCGCCTTCGTCTCCGTGTAGAATATCGTCTCCATCATCTCCGTAGAGGCGGTCTAAACTTGCTCCGCCAAAAAGAGTGTCATCGCCATCACCGCCGTTGAGAGTATCCTCGCCTTCGTCTCCGTGTAGAATATCGTCTCCATCTTCGCCGTTGAGGATATCATTCCCCGCACCGCCGTGTAGAATATCGTCTCCATCTTCGCCGTCGAGGATATCATTCCCCGCACCGCCGTATAGCGTATCATCTCCATCTCCGCCGTTGAGGGTATCCACGTCTGCACCGCCGTATAGCGTATCGTCTCCATCTTCGCCGTTGAGAGTATCCTCGCCTGCACCGCCGTATAGCGTATCGTCTCCGCCTCCACCGTTGAGGGTATCCGCACCGTCAAGTCCTACCAGAAAATCTGCCTCCGCTGTCCCTTGAGATATGCCGCCGCCACTACTACCAAGGCTAAAAGAGCCGATATGTACGTCGTTAATGCCGTAATACAAGTCGTAAGCCCCATCTGAATAACTGCCCGCAACGATGGTAACGCTATCACCGCCAGCACCCAAAAAGAAGGTAACTATGCGCTGCTGGGTTGCACTAAATTCTAGAGTAAATGTAAGTATGTCTCGTGCGACAATCGACCTGAAATATAGACTTCCGCCACCGTCGATTATGGTGTCAACGCCACTACCTTGTTCAAAGATGTAAATGTCGTCCCCAGTACCACCGCTAAGCAGATCATCACCAGCTCCACCATCGAGAATGTCGTTTCCTCCCCCATAATCATAGAGCTGATCATCACCAGCTCCGCCGTAGAGAATGTCATCTCCTCCCCCACCATCGTAAAGATAATCATTACCATCTCCGCCATCTAGAATGTCGTCTCCTCCACCACTATCGTAAAGATAATCATTACCATCTCCGCCATCTAGAATGTCGTCTCCTCCTCCACCGTAAAGACTATCGCCCCCACCTCCACCATTCACGGTGTCGTCGCCGTTCTTACCTTCTATTTTATTGCTTTCGCCATCACCCGTAAGGTGGTCAGCGCCACCTGAACCAATGATATTTTCTACGCCTCTAACCCAATCATGATCATCAGAGCCATCTATATACGCCACCGCGAAGTTATAACCATGGATGTAGTCCGTCGCATCCGCAAAAACGCCCGAGCCAGTGCCGGTCGGGTAAATGTCCGTGCCTGCGTACCACAAGTTGCCAATGTCCAAAGTAACGCCTGCATTAGTATAAGAGTAGTCGACAGTGTCTATACCCCACTCACCGCGAATAACATCTCTACCAAAACCTCCAACAAGAAAATCGTCTCCTAAATGACCGAAAAGAATATCATGACGATCACCTCCATAGAGAGCATCGTCACCTGTCCCGCCGTAAAGATGATCATTGCCATCACCACCTTTGAGGCGGTCATCACCTCTCTTACCTTCAATCTTATTGCTCTTGCCATCACCCGTAAGGTAGTCGTCGCCACCTGAACCAATGATATTTTCTACGCCTCTGACCCAATCCTTATCACTAGAACCATCAACATACGCAACCGCGAAGTTATAACCATGTATGTAGTCCGCCGCCTCCTCAAAAAGTATGGTGCCAGTACCGGTCGGATAAATGCTCGTGCCTGCGTACCACAAGTTGCCAATGTCCAAAGTAACGCCTGCATTAGTATAAGAGTAGTCGACCGTGTCTATACCACCCTCACCGCGAATAACATCTCTACCAAAACCTCCAACAAGAAAATCGTTTCCTAAATGACCGAAAATAATATCCTGACCACCCTTTCCATAGATAATATCGTTGCCTGCATCGCCGTAAATATGATCATGAGTGCTGTAACCATAAATTGAATCTGAACTGGTAGTGCCGCTTATCCTGCTCCATAAGCCATTGTCTGATACTCGTCTAGTTATACTAGTCATTGTTCTGCCCTCACATATATTAAAGTTGCTCAAGTAGGTGTCTTCTTGCCGATGCATCCTGCTCGATCAGAGAATATCCCTATGTAAAAAGGCGGAAAGCCCTCCCTCAAAGGGAGTCTGTAAAACGATTCGAATAGCGAGTCAACTAATATTATAATTAATAAATACTTTTACATCTTATAATAAAGGTAACGTAAAAGGCTTCGAGCAATCTACAAGGTAAAGTCAAGTCGTAAGATAATTTGCTCAAGCGTATGGTAAAATATGCAGTCGATAGCTTTTAGCCCGAAATGTAATCGCTACAATCGCTAAAAAACACGTAAGCTATTGAAAATAGACAATATATTGTGCAAAATACTGCAACTTTTAAAGAAAATTTTGTAAAATAGTGCAATCTTTATCAAAAAAAAGCCCATGAATTAGCCCAAACTGCAAAGATTAAAGAAAAAAATAGCCCGTTTACTGCAATGTTTAAAGAAATTTTACAAATCACATGGAACGATTCTCGCTTATGGACTGAGGGATAAGCGAAATATTCTCCAAGGGAAATATATAGTGAAATCTATGTGGTTGGTGCGTCCCTTACCGCTCGAAGGCGAGAGTATATACTCTATACTGTTGCGGATGAGCCTCGGCAACGATATCTCCACGCAAGAGGCTTGCTGCGTTTTATTCGGAACGAGGCAAGTCGGCGACCTCGATAAACTCTCGCCATTCTATGCCCTGCCCATAAGCGAAGCCGCTGATCTGACAGAAAAACAAACCCTAGCTCTAACCTGCTATCAATGGGATGGGCTGATAACCCCTAGTATGCCAGAAAGTAGCCACAGCCTAGATTGGTTACCAGCTCTGCCTTCACGCAAGGGTGAAGTGCTACCGCTCGCATAACCGCGCTGTCCCCTATGTCTCGATGAAGGGAACCTACCCTACGCACGCATTAATCACCGATTAGCCTTCATCGTCTGCTGTCCAAAGCATAAAGTCTTTCTCATAAGTAAATGCCACGCTTGTGGCAACCATCTACCCTTCCCAAACGCAGAGCCTTTTCTATGCTCATCATGTGGTAAAGACCAAAGAGACTATCTCAACACAACTCCGCAAGCTTTCATCGAAGCGCAAGAAAAACTCTTGAGCATACTCGAGCGCGGGTGGGTGAACTCCGAGTATTACGGCGCGCAATACTCATTCGTCTTCTTCCGTCTGCTAATCTGGCTCTGTCGAATGCTAACATCTAAAAGCTGGGGGAAAACTCTGCGCCAAGCTATACGCAAAGCCTGCGGACCGCAAAGCAATGTCGAAGAAAACACATTCTGGTATCGTGGTAACGAGCGAATATACCAGCTCTCGTCATTAGAACGGGCAAAGCTGGTATCATCAGCTCTATGGCTGTGGGGCGACTGGCCGCGCCGTTTCATTGATGTATGCCGCAGCGTCAATCTCTTCAGTCATACCATCCTATCATATGGGCGCAATCCTCCATTTCTATTGCTAGACCCGGTGCGAGAGGCACTTCTCAAGCCCTTTTATGCGTTCTCTGCGGCGGAAGTTAACTCTGCGAAGGATTACCTACATAAGCGCGGGAGAAGGGTAACCTTGACCGAATTGCAGGCTCTCACTGGTAATAAACTACACGCTTGGAGCAACGCAGGCTATGCAGGGCGGAGGATATGTATCCCTTATGGAGAATCTCGTTATTGGAAGCTCGACGGTATCAATAGCCGAGTGCGAGCCAATGTCAAAGCGCAAGCTCATATCGAAGGTTTGAAGACAGCTCAATGGGTCGAGCGGGCTCTAGAGCAGGCATTACAAAAAAACTGTGGATAAAATAGCCATTCTACCAATTTTGACTTAACTTTGGGTGACATTAGGTAGCTATTCCATTGCATACTCGCCTTACTGTTGCATGGAGGTGTCTCTTGTGCCCGTCCGAAAAATACCTAGGAGTCACACGACCGTGCAAGGTCATCTGCATTTTAAACATCGTGGCTGGCATTTACACTTCGAGTCTCCTCTGGAGCGAGACTTCTTCATCTTGCAATTTTTTGACGAAAATGTAATCGATATCGAGGAACAGCCAGTTACGATTACTTGGCAAGATGAGAGTGAGCGCAAAAGACGTTGTATTCCCGACGCTCGTATCGATTATGCAGATGGCTCAACAAAACTATTCGAGGTCAAACCGAAACGCATACTCAAAAAGAAAGCATCAGAATTAGCGCCGAAATTCGCTGCTGCCAAAAATTACGCAGAGAGGAAAGGTTGGAAATTCTGCGTCGTTAACGAAGACGATATTCACACGCCTCGACTCGAGAATAGCAAATTCCTATACCACTTCGTCGCAGAGCACACTCCTCCGCATCACGCGGCTTGCTTCTTTCACGCATTGCGTAAAAACAAAAATGGCAAGGCTAACGTCTCTGATCTACTGAAGCTAGTAGCGAGCATCGATTAAGAAAAAGAAGTAATGACAGATCTCTATGGCAACTGCTCGCACAGGGGAAACTACAAGCAAATTTAGATAAACCTATCTTACCCAGCACAAGCATCAGCCTAAACGAGCAGGCATGGTCAGTGCTACAAAGCGAAAACAATCTAAAAGCAATTTGATGAAGCAAATTCAGCTAGAGCCAGGAGAAATCGTCCAAGTGTGCGACGAGATATATGAGATAGTCTCGCTAACCCCTAACGGGGAAATACAGGTCAAAAGTCTTAAATCTGGGGAAATAGTAACTTTTCCTCTTTCGAAAATCCAGGCTCCTAAAGAAAACAAGACAATTCATGGCGAACCCTTCGATACACTCACAGAAAAACAGAAAGCCACCGCCAAAAAACGTTATTCAATGATCAAACCTCTAATTCAAAGTCCGCATGGGAAAAAATATTTGACCGCACAAAAATGCGAATTCATATCTGAGTTATTTTATGAAGGTCGTTTGGATTCACAACCAAGTTTGGAAAAACAGAAATTAACAGGGGACAGTGTTTTTGCCAAATCAGCATTATTATTCGTGCCAGTCGAACATGAAGGAAACCAAAATTCGTCAATCGAAGAAGCAGAAAAAGTCGCTGAAATGGTAAGTAACTTATTGCAACAAAACACCATATGGGTAAACGCAGAAGGGCAAAGCAAGACTCTCCAGCTAGAAGATATTTTAATCGTTACTCCTTACAACGCCCAAGTATCTGCAATTTGCGAACAGCTAAATAAGTCGAAAATGGGAGAAGCGCGTGTGGGAACCGTCGATAAATTCCAAGGACAGGAAGCCCCGGTAGCCATATATACAATGGCTACATCATCACCAGAAGAAGCTCCTCGTGGGATGGAGTTCCTCTATAGCTTGCATAGATTCAATGTCGCCATCTCACGCGCTCGTTGTTGCTCTATACTAGTTGCAAACCAGCGGCTACTCGAACCAGAATGTAATAATCCGAGGCAGATGCAACTCGCTAATGCCTTTTGCCGTTATAACGAACTATCCTATAGGCCGGGTTAATGCTTCACCGAATTCCTTAACTACTTCCTCCGAATCCCAGCCAACTATCTCCTTACCCATAGCCTTCTCTATCAAGACCAATAATCTAGCAGCGCGATCACGGATAAATTCTTTGAATTTATCTTCTCGTAGTAAAGATGGCTCGGTCGCGTGCGAAGCCAGAAAGCCATCAAGCCGTGCAGTTTCAACTTTTTTCCTCTGCGTAATATCCTCTAAATACTTGCTAGGAGCCTTGCCAGCAAGGAATTTATTCGTAGCTGCAGAAATGGCTGCCTTGTTAACAATAGAATTCCAAAACTCCCGCGGATAATTATGTTTCTCACAATACGCCTTTGGAAAAATATGATGGATGTCAATCTTATCAGCGTAATAAGTGATAATATCAGCCCTAGTACCCTTAATAAAATCTTCACTACCAAGTTGCATCAACAGAGCCATCATGCCTTTGTAGGCAGCACTCTGACGGGTTTGTAGAGTTAGAAAACGGGTAGGTTCAAAGTTCGCCTCTACAAATGATCGAGGTTCCTTACCTCCTTTTAGCCACACAAGCAAATCGACAAAGTCATTGGCAACACGCGTCTCGGTAGCACCAGCGTAAAGCTCGCCGAAAATTCCGCACCAGTACCAACGCACCAGCTTCTGCTTCGTGCTATCATTATCGCATTCATCGCCAAGATGCGCGCACACAGCCGCTAATGGAACTAGCTGGGAGCTATACGGCAAACTGCGCGAATCAAATATCTTTTTGCTTATTAACAGTTTAGCTGCAGAAATAAAGCCTTCCCCTACAATATCCGCATTTTCCTTATACTGCGCCAAATTCAAGTCGAGGATATTCTTGCGCTTACAACTAACAGCAGCACCTTCCATCTTATTGGTGGCAAGCAAAGTTACCGCTTGCAGAAAGTCAGTAGAATCTATTGAAGACAATATTTTATTAAGGTTTTCATTTTCCGCAAATTTTTCTTTGCGTTCCTCCCAATCCTTACGTAAATCAAAGCCCTCCATAGCATACGTTGCTGTCATAAGCTCAAACACAGTCAATGTAACACCGCGGGTGTTAACCTTCTCGAAAACTTGGCAAACCGCTTGCTTACTAGTCTCATTAGAAAGGGTGATCATGGCAAAACGGTACTGTAAAAAACGCTGGCGTACGTTCGATTCGAATTCGTAAATCTTTTTAACATTTGCGTTGTCCCGTCTGAAAAAATCTATATAACCTTGTTGCCATGAGAGAAATTTGCTCCCATCTAACAACAAATCAAGCGGAAATAACCCAAACTTATATTCATTTTCGGGGCTACTCGCATCAATTATAACCTCACGCCTAAAGTCACGTCGTATTCTATTTGGAGGTAAAGAAATAACTGCATCTTCACGGTCTGCGCTATCATCTAGGCACTTGGCGATATCAAAATAATATACAAGCTTAATTTCTCTATCGCCGCTTGTTCTGGTTAAAACCTCTTTACCGCTACGAAGAACCGAATAAATGGCAGTCATTCGTTGCTGACCATCCAAAATTAATGAAGATGGTTTGGGGTCGCTAGATTCTGGGGCTCCCTCAATGGCACGACACTTAAAATTGGTCGTTTCACTAACAGTATCTAGTAGCATAACCACACCAATCGGATAAGATAGAGAAACGCTAGCTATCAGCGAGCAAATAAGATGATCATCCCAAACCCAGCTTCGTTGAAAATCAGGTAATTGAATCTCCCCCCTATCAATTTGCTCTAATGTTTTAAACAAATCAGGGTCATCGATGCTGAAGGCATTGTGTGATGCACACTTAAAGATTAGAATTTATGGCACCAAACAGAACTTTTAAACGCTTAACTTTTAGAATCGCGGGAAAAAATATGGCAAACTGACTCTTCTAAACAAAATTGATACATTTTCCCAAAAATCAAGGCGCATAAACTCATTCTCCGAAAAATATGCCTCCCACAATGCAAACCTTATTCTAACAACCGCTTAAGCTTAGTTTTTAAGGGATGACGCTGTTAGATACTAGTATGTCTGTGCCACCATCAGAAGTGTTGTAGTAGATACTGAATCCGCCATCATGCCTGCCGTAGTAGTTAGTGACTATTACCTGCTGCGAAATACCGCTAACCGTCAAATCTATATGTAAATCACGGTCAACTCTGGTAAAGTCGCTCGACCTTAGGGCTTGGTAGTTGCCACTAGCACTAGAGCGGAAATAAATGCTTTCGTGGCCGCGGAAATCATCAATAGTATCGTTACCATCTCCAACTGAAAAATAGTACTTGTCATTGCCCCAACTGCCTCTAAGAGTGTCATCGCCAGTGCCACCTATAAGCGTGTCATTGTCCCAACTGCCATCAAGAGTGTCATTACCAGCGCCACCTATAAGCGTGTCATTTTCCCTACCGCCATCAAGAGTGTCATCGCCAATGCCACCTATAAGCGTGTCATTGTCCGAACCGCCGTAAATAGTGTCATCCCCTGCTCCGCCGTGCATTATGTCATCGCCTGCTCCACCTATGAGAGTATCATCGCCTGCTCCGCCGATGCCAACTATACCATAGTCTCCATCAACAGCCTGATTGTAGTTTATCACAAAGCGACTAGGATCGTTATAGTAATCCGTAATAGTAACTTTTTGCGATACGCCATCAATGTTTAAACTTATCTCTAAATCATTGCCGTGCTTGGCAAAGCTACTAGCTGAAAAATCACTCAAGGCGTAAACACCAGAGCTGCTAGAGTTAAAGTATATTATACCGCCATCCGTGTCCGTTATCCTATCCATACCATCACCGACAATGAAATGGTATTCGTCGGTGCTAGAATCTCCGCCCATAAGCATATCATCGCCCGCGCCGCCATGTAGCTCATCATCGCCACCTTTGCCGTAGAGATGGTCTGCGCCAGCCAAGCCCATTATAATATCCGCACCACTCGTTCCAGCAAGAAGACTATCATCGCCAGTAGTGCCAGTAACACTAGCTCCAGTAAAGGTAGAAACAGTAACGGGTGTCCTTGTTAGAGACACCATAACTTCCGTATAGCCACCACCATTATCTAAGTGTTTTATGGTGAACTTGTCGGGGATAAGGAAGTAGTCGGTAATAGTGAAATCTTGCGTACCCCTAGAGGTAGACAACTGAAACTGTAAGTCATCACCGTCCCTAATAAAAACAGTAGCGCTAAAAGCAGAAGCATAGGATTGGCCATATGAACCATCTCGGAAGTACAGTTCGCCACCGTCCGTATCACTAATCATATATGTGCCTCCACCACCAGAAAAATAGTACTTGTCATCACCTATGCCTCCATCAAGAAATTTGGTGACAGACACATCGTAAAGGTGAGAATAACGAGATCTGCCATAAAGAGCATCATCACCAGCTCCACCGTAAAGATTATCGTTGCCAATCCCAGCGAAAAGAGCATCATCGCCTGCTCCGCCGTAAAGATTGTCGTCGCCAGCTCCTCCCTCAATTTCGTCATCGCCACCTTCCCCGAAAAGATCGTCATTACCAGCTGCACCGTCAGGTTCCTCATCCCCGTAAAGATGATCGTCACCGTCTCCACCGTAGAGATGGTCATCTCCCTCTTCACCATGAAGGTAGTCATCGCCACCTGCTCCGTAGAGATGATCATTCCCTATCAAACCGTACACTACATCCGATATGTTAGTACCAGTAAGCGTGTCCGCGTTAGAAGTACCGGTAATGTCGGTTAGTAAGGGAACCGTAACCGCTCTATATTCTCCACCCGAATAGCTGTTGTAGTAGATGCTAAAGCTGTTTGGATCGCTGTAATAGTTATCGATAGTAACTCGTTGCTCTATACCGCCTACCGTCGCATATATCTGTAAGTTTTGGTATACCTTAGCAAAGGCGAACGCTGATAGTCCTTGATAGTTGCCACTGCTACTAGAGCTGAAATAAACACTGTTGCTACCATAGTTGTCCCTAATGGTGTCTATTCCATCGCCTACATAAAAATAGTACTCTTCGTCACCGTATCTGTCAGAGAGATAGTCGTCGCCTTTTCCTCCATAGTATTGATCATTGCCTCTTCCTCCTCCACCATCTCCGTATATTCGGTCGTTGCCAGCTCCGCCGTGAAGTTCGTCGTGTCCACCACTACCGCCGCCGCCTGCATCACCATGTATTATATCGTCACCAGCGCCACCATAAATCACGTCCGCACCCGCACCAGCGCCACCATCGCCAGAAAGAGAGTCATCGCCAGCTCCACCATAAATATAGTCGTTGCCTGAACCACCAGATAGACGATCCCTATTTGCCCCACCGATAAGACCAGAAGTTACAGGAGCCTCGTAGAGCGGAACAATAGAAGCATCTATACTATGGACTATGCCAGACGAATCCTCGTAGTAAAACCTGTAGGTCGCAGAATTGCTCGATTCGTAATAGTCCTCAATTGTGATTTTTTGTTCAGCCTCGCCTACTTGTATAGTTATAACTAGGTCATATCGACTGAGTGCGAAGTTGTCCGCTGTTAGAGCTTGATAGTCGCCGCTAGCGCTAGAGCGGAAGTAAATGTTGTTGCTACCGATCACATCAATAATTCTGTCACTTCCGCCGTAATTATTAATGTCTTCGACATTAAAAATGTAGTCGTCATCACCCGCCCCGCCGTAAAGAATATCGTTGCCCGCTCCTCCCTGAAGGACATCGTCACCTGCCAAGCCCGCAATGTCGTCAACATCGCTAGTGCCAATCAAGGCATTCGATCCAGAATCATCGCCAGATGTACCAGTGACAAAGTTTTTTAGAGGAACAACTTTATAATCACCGCCCAATTCCTCGTTGTAGAAAAATGTAAAAAGATTAGGGTTGCTGAAGTAATCGGTGATCGTTACTTGGTGGCGATCCCCAAACGCATACGAGTCTATCTCTAAGTCATTGCCGTTGCGGGAAAAAGAGCCAGAATAAAAATCGCGCGATGAATAGCTACCAAAAAGCTTAGATTCGAAGTATATCGAACCTCCATCAGAGTCGATTATGGTGTCTTCGCTTCCGTATCGGTCATAGTAGTAATTAGTATCGGGGCTGAAGTAGTACGCGTCATGCCCTGCCCCTCCCATAAGAATATCGTTACCATCTCCGCCACGTATTACATCGTTACCGCTTGTGCCAGTAATAGTCTCATCGCTAGCAGTACCGATGATAAAATCAGGAGCTGAAACAGTCGTATAAGCTCCGCCAGATACTGTGTTGTAGCCGATGCTAAAAGCACCCGGATTGTCGTAGTAGTCGATAATCGTCACTCTTTGTCTAGTGCCGCCAACATCTAAGTTTATCTCTAGGTTATCCCCCTTCTTATTAAAGCTAGAAGCATAAAAATCACTGGCAACATAGTGGCCAGTGCTACCAGAATTGAAATAAATCTCTCCTCCATCATCGCTGAGCCAATCCATGCCATCGCCCACCGAAAAGTGGTATACATCATCACCAGAGCCACCAGCCAAAGTGTCTGAACCCTTGCCTCCCCAGAGGCTGTTCGCACCACCATCGCCAATAATGAAGTCTTGGTAGGCAGAGCCTAGTACGTTTTCGATCAAAACATAGCTGTCACCATAAGCATCACCTGCGTTCTGGGAAGAGGCTAAAAGGTTAACCCTAACAGGTATATCAGAACTCCCATAGCTCGCTGTGTCTATACCATTGCCACCGTTCAGCACATCCTCGCCTGCTCCGCCCTCGAGAATATCATCGCCTGCTCCGCCCTCGAGAATATCATCGCCTGCTCCGCCCTCGAGAATATCATCGCCATCCAAACCCAGTAGCCAATCTCTACCAACCTCACCCATCATATCATCAGCATCGCCAGGTATTCCGAAGCTTAGCTTGCCGAGAAGTTCGTCATTCGTACCAAAATGTATGCTATAGCGACCATCCGAATAGTAAAATTTTGGTATAGTAACGCTACCCTCAGCAGTCGAAATGAAGGTTTCTCCGTTATTGTTAAGTGAAATAGAAAAATCCTCTAAACCACCAGCTACCTTAAAAAACAACTTCTCAGCACCACTCGTGTCCTCGATATCGTCATGCCCAAAATTTTGTTGGAAGATATAAGTATCATCGCCAGCTCCGCCCTTGAGGATATCGTCCCCCTCGCCACCATCAAGCGTGTCATTCGATGAATCCCCACTAAGAGTATCGCTACCGCCAGTGCTCGTGCCAGAGACTGCATTTTGAGAGGAAAACCCATTTTGGGCACTCTCGGAGATAGTATCCTCGTTTGAATCCCCGTATATAATATCGTCTCCCCTACCGCCGAATAATGTATCGTTGCCAGCCTCGCCATAGAGAATATCATCGTCATCTCCGCCATCGATACGATCAGCACCATCTCCGCCGTAAATAACATCGCTACCAGCTCCGCCAGATAGAAAATCACTACCCAAGCCACCAACAATCGTATCGTCAGTAGAATCTCCTTCTCGCATAATAGGTAGCAAATCTAAAGATAGCTCGGAGAAAGAACCTCCCTTAGAGGTATTGTAAAAAATCGTGAAACTCGACGAGCCTCGATAGTAATCGCTAATCGTTACTCGCTGCGAATACTCGCCAACAGTCAAGCTGATAACCAAATCGTAACCACTTATCGAAAAGGCAGAGCTCAATATCTCCGCATGGTTGCCCAGATTACCAGATACAAATTGCAGGCTGTTCGATCCCTCCAAGTCTGTGATTACATCATCGCCATCATTGACATTAAATCTATAGGTATCGTCGCCCGCACCCCCCATCAAAATGTCGTCGCCTCCAAGACCATATAGAAAATCGTCGCCTGATAGTGCTAATATCCTATCGTCCGCACTACCGCCTTGCAGATACTCTGCTACCTCTGTGCCAGTGATCTCCGCCATCGTTTCTACCTCCCAATAATTGTCAACGCAAATATTGGTAGAACAATTCGTAATAAAAAGCAACTATTATTAAAAAATAGAAAAAAGCCCAAAGCAACAGAAGAGAGCAACGCACTCAATACTCGCGTCCTCCTGTAGATTATTTTCTAATCCTTATCTGTTTTCTCTAAAGTTGCTCTGTTTTTTCTAATCCTTAACTGCGCATCACACATTGCCTATCGTTGTCATGTCTATACTCCTATCTAAAGAATGTTGCGTCCACTGTAATGTCGATTGTTGTAAAAACAAGCATAAAACATGCTCTCCGAGCGAGCAACTAAAGAGGTAAAGGTCTAATTCATAAACGCATCTATCTACCTGTCTCCCACTTCAACAGGCTTCATCGCTACCCGAAGGCAGGGGGAAGTTCATACAAAAGATAAAGTGGTTGGATAAACTATCGGCAAAATGATATAAAGGCTTGAAAAATAAGCACTTTCTTTGTAAATTTATGCAATGCTTATTGTCAGCTTTGCGAATTTATGCAATGTTTAGTGTCAAAAAAACTAAAAAAAAGACCTTAAAATCGCTAATTTGCAAAGATTAATGTCACAAAAGGCTCGGTTTGTGCAATCTTCAGTGTCATTTTACAGTAGAGTAGGTGTTTAAATTAATTAATAAAATACTACGTGTATGATGCGTAGTTAAAAACTTAGTCTAAATACAAAAAACACGAGCGCGAAAAAGAAGAATTACGCTCGCTCGCTCGCTCGCTCGTAGCGCGCTTTCGAAGAAAAACCGCGCCCCCCCCCCCCCCATCCGCAAGACCGCATCTCGCGTTCTAACATCAACAAAGCATGTGCTTTCTTGAACTGACCGTCTTCAAAAGAGGCTCAAACTCAAGTCAAGGTGTGCCAAAAATCGTTTGCTATTTCGCTCAATTGCCCATCAACACCATATTCGATGTTGATCGTGAAGGCAGAAAAGCCCGTGCCCGTATTGGGATCGGTGTCGTAAGCATCAAGGATGGTGATTTTGTCGGAGATCGCATCAGAGGCATCTTTGTCCAAAGTGATTTCAAGGTTGTCTCCAACCCTTGCAAAGTTTGCAGAGGACTCGGTGAAGTCGTCGTCGATGAAAGCATTACCGTAATTGGCGCTACGAAATCTCAAGGTCAGAGTGTCCCCAACATCATCAACGATGGTGTCCGCGCCGTCGCCAATGTCGATGATATAGGTGTCGCTACCCGCACCACCCTCAAGACGGTCGGCTCCTTCTTTGCCTAGAAGCTTGTTGTCGTTCCTGTCGCCCGTCAGCCAGTCGTCGTATTCTGATCCTTCTAGGTTCTCGATGTTCGCTAGAATGTCACCAACAGCACCGTTGGTGTTCGCGACAAAACCATGGCTACCGTCGAAATCCTGTTGACCCTCACCTTGCAACAAAAGGTTAACCCTTACACCTTCGTCAAGATCGAAATAGGCGGCCGTGTCCTCTCCCTGTCCGCCATCAAAGACATCCGCACCAGCACCTCCGAAAATTCTGTCGTTGCCCGCCCCGCCGTAGAGTATGTCGTTGCCCGCCCCGCCGCTGATATAATCGTCGCCAGCTTCTCCATAGGCGGTATCCTCGCCTTCGTCGCCCCTAACGTTATCGTTACCATCCCCGCCGTAAAGATGATCGTTGCCCTCGCCGCCGTTAACAGAATCTTGACCCGCACCACCCTCGATGCGATCATTACCCCCTCGTCCATACAAAACGTTCAACACTACGTGTTGATGTGAAGCAGGGTTGTAAAAGGGATCGTCAGGACCCCAAATCTTATCGTCGCCCGTAAGCCAGTCGTCGTGTGCCGAGCCCCAAATGGACGAGATCTCACTGAGAACATCACCAACCGCTTCGTTGCCGTTGGCGCTAAAACCATGCCTGCCATCAAAGTCCTGTTGACTTTGTCCATCTCCTTGCAACAAAAGGTTAACCCTCACTCCTAGAGCAGATTCATGATAGGTGGCAGTGTTGCCACCATCATCGCCTTCACCGCCATTCAGGATGTCCGCGCCCTCACGACCATTGAGGATATCGTAACCTTGGCCGCCGCGCAGAATGTTGTCAGCGCTGTTGCCATACAACTTGTCGCTACCGTGCGAGCCGATAAGGTTGTTGATACCCATAAGCTTGTCGCCGCTGCTCCAACCGCGAGCGATATCGGCAGGGTCTATACCAAGGTCGACGCCGACAGCGTAGCTCGATTCTGAATAGCTAACCCAATCTGCGCCCTCCGATCCAACGAAAGTATCAGCTCCTTTTGTTGCCAAGAACGGATTGCTCTCGCTACCTTCGCTACCTCGAGGAGGAAACACAAGCGGATCTACAGAGATTTCGGTGTCCACACCGTAGGTATCGCGCGTGGAGAAAATGTAGAGCGAGGAAGGGTAGTTCAAAAACTCTACGACATTCAGCGTGTGACCGTCCTTGCTGACCGTCAGAGTTACAAACAAGCTGTTTTCTTCGTCGTTACGCGAGAACGCATAGGTCGCACCTGCGTAGTCGTTGACATCACCTTGTAAGAAGACGATTTTGCCGCCGTTGTCGATGACAGTGTCTGTGCCGTCGTAGGCTTCGAAGACATAGGTGTCCGTACCCTCGTCGCCATAGAGGGTATCGGCACCCGTGCCGCCGTACAGGGTATCCGCGCCTCTGCCGCCGTAGAGGTAGTCTGCGCCTTCGCCGCCATGCAGGTTGTCGTCGTCCCACCCTGCTAAGATAAGGTCGTCTCCCTCGTCGCCGTAGAGCGCGTCCGAGCCTCTGCCGCCCAAAAGATCGTCGTCGCCAGCCCCGCCATTAAGGCGGTCGTCGCCTTCTCTGCCTTCAAGGAAGTTTTCTTTCTGATCGCCCCTCAGCCAGTCGCCGTAAGCCGATCCTCTGATATTTTCGATGTTCAGAAGCCTGTCGCCCACGGCATCGTTGTTGTTGGACGCGGCGCCGTCAAAGTCGATCTGTCCTGTTACCCTTCCCAAGCTCACTCGGACGCCTTTCTCGCTATCGCTATAGGAGGCGAAGTCTGACGCTCCCTCTCCCCCGTCGAGGTAGTCTGCGCCAGCGCCGCCGTAGAGAAAGTCCCTGTCCGCGCCGCCGTGCAGAGCGTCGTCCCCAGCACCGCCGCGCAGGGTGTCTCTACCATCTCCGCCGAAAAGGCGGTCGTTGCCATCTTCCCCATAGAGCCTATCGTTGCTCAGACCGCCCAGCAGAAAGTCGTTGCCGCCCTCACCGTGCAGCTGGTCGCTGTTGACCCCGCCCTCCAGACGATCATCGCCGTCACCGCCGTAGAGGTAATCTTCACCTTCGCCGCCGCGCAGGGTGTTGGCTCCTCCGTCGCCTCTCAACCTGTCGTCAAGCCTCGAGCCGATGAGATTGCGAATACCCTCAAGCCTGTCACCATGAGCCCAGCCGCCGGAGACAGCAGCAGGGCTGCTGCCAAGATCGATGCTAACCTCTTCGTTCGAGCCGACATAGCTCGCCCAATCCCTGCCTTCAGAGCCTGTGAAAGTGTCGCCAGAATCCGTCGCCAAAAACGGACTGCTTTCGCTACCCTCTTCACCTCCAGAGAGCAAAATAAACGAGTCCGTAGGGATTTCCTCGTAGTCGCCGCCGACAAGGCGCAGGTAGAAATTGAAGCCTGACAAAGGATCGTTTGTGAATTCGATCACATTGAGCGTATCCCCATCGCGTCCGGTCACCGTCAGAGTTGCCACATCGAAGCTTCCTTCCCCACGATCAAGCGTGTAGGTAGCACCCGTATAGTCGTTGTGTTTTTCTTGCAAATCGCTTTCACTATCGCTCACTCGCGCAATGATCCCGCCGTTCAAGCCTTGCCAAAAAACGACATTGCCGCCGTCGTCTTCCAGCCTGTTGATGTTTTTCGTGGCGCTGAACCGATAGGTGTCTTCGCCATCGCCGCCTTCGAGGTAGTTCTTGCCTCTACCGCCTGAAAGCGTGTCTTCGCCCGCGCCGCCGTAGAGATAGTCATCGCCGTCGACGCCGAAGAGCGTATCGTCGTCATCGCCGCCGTAAAGTTCGTCGTTGCCGCTGCTACCTGTGAGTTGGTCTCTGTCTGCACCGCCGTAGATTATGTCGTCGCCCGTACCGCCATCTATGGTGTCGATGCCCTCGTCGCCGTAGAGGGTGTCGTCTCCATCGCGTCCTCGAATGAAGTCCCTGCCCTCACCACCGTAGATCGTATCGTCGCCTGCGTCGCCGTAAAGGGTGTCTCTGCCCGCGCCGCCGTGAATCTCGTCGTCGCCAGAATACCCGTAGATGTAGTCGTTACCACCCAAGCCGAAAATCGTGTCATCGAGATTTGAGCCGTGCAGGCTATCGCTGTCATCGCTGCCGACGATACTTCTGCTGCTTCGTGACTCACTACCGTCATCCGTATCGGACAGCGTTTCGCTCTCTTCCAGCTCCTCGTCTTCGTCAGTGTCTGCATCGGGAAGCGGCAGAGGATCTTCGCTATTGTCAGGTAGCGTTTCGTCCACACTGCCGAGAGAGAACTCGTTCAGTTTTTCGCCGTTGCCGCCGTAGATTATGTAGTGACTCTCCGCGTTGGCAGAAGGCTTGATCGTTACAGAATTCTCCCCGAAAGTCAGGACCACATCACCGCTCTCGGCGCGATTGAGGATGATATCAGCAGGATTCGTTGCATGTTTGAAATACACATAGCCGCCGTCTGCGTCGCCTTCGATCGTGTCCAGACCGCTATCGGCATCGAAGAAGTATTCATCCATACCTGCGCCGCCGACTAGGATGTCGTCGCCCGCGCCGCCGTAGAGATTGTCTGCACCCGCGCCGCCTTCCAGACGATCGTTGCCCTTGCCGCCAAAAAGGAGGTTTGCTCCTGCGTCCCCTGTAAGCCAGTCCGCGTGGGCGGAGCCAAAGAGGTGTTCGATATTGACGAGCCTGTCGCCTAACGCCTCGTTGCCGTTGGCATCGAAGCCGTGATTTCCGTCAAAGTCTCTTTGACTACCTTCTACGGCTAGGCTCACTCTCACGCCTTCCTTGGCGCTTCTGTAGTCTGCGTAGTCTACTCCTTGACCGCCGTCGAGCAGGTCGGCGCCCCTTCCGCCGTCCAAAAAGTCGTTGCCTTCTCCGCCCAAGAGGATGTCGGCGCCTGCAAAACCATGCAGCTGGTCGTTGCCTGCCCTACCATCTAGGCGATTGGATCCCGTGTCGCCCCAAAACGAGTCGCTATATTTCGATCCCACTAGGTTCGCTATATCTTTGTAAGTATCTCCTTCAGCAAAACTGCCGTAGTTGGAAGAAGCCTCTTGCAAGCCGATCTCAACTCGGGCGACGGCACTTTCGTAGCTGACGGTGTTCGTATCTGCGTTACCGACAAAGATATCTGCCTCTGCGGTCGCAAAAAAAGAGGGCGTGTCTGTGTTTGTCTCTGCCGCCGTAGCCGTCTCGACAACTAAACCGACCTCCGCCGAGCTGATGTCCGACTGAGATGGGGGAACCTCTAAGGTCACATCCGAGAGAAGCGGACTGGTCTCCGTCTCAGGAGACGCCGCGGATTTCGCCGAGGAGGGTGCATTGCTGGCGGGTGCTGACGCCCTGCCTGCTCCGCTGCTGCATCCCTCTAGGAACACGCCGAGCGCTGTTGCCGAGAGCAACGCTGTCAATGCCCGTGTTTTTCTGTTGCGCTTGCCTTCGCCTTCGCCCTCGCCGGGGGACGAGAATGCGTTACCGCTTTCTTGGCTGGAGATAGAGTATGAGTTCATGGTTCCGTTCCTTCAAGAAAATTTTGTTGCTACAAAGTTTTCTTCTGCCTTGTTATTATCAGAACGATATGTCACTCCACGAAACCATCCGACCTATCGTCTGCTCATACGATGCGGGAGAAAGACGACAAGGTCAACCTGTTTTTAGCGAGGTCACAAAAAATTTACCTGTGCCTGTGCGCAAAGGATATATCAAATCTGACAATCGAAAAAACAGCCTAAATTTTGCCAAATCGCAAAAATTAGTGAAAGAAAGTAGTCGTTTTTTGCAATGTTTAATGACATTTTACAATTGTTGTGAAAATTCCCTATAGCATACGAAAATAAAACTAATCACAGCAGTAGGATTGTGCATACTCCTCATTTAGAAAGACTTTTTAATTCTACTCACCTGCTCGAGAGCGAAAGTAAAGGCTCGGATGGGGAACAGCTTTTTTCGAGTGCACTTGCCCCTGATCTTGGATTGTATCTCCTATGGGTAAAGAGCCAGAAAGCACCGAGTTCCGCTACTTTGCGCAAAATGTGGGAGGACAAGCGTAGCCCTAGATATAAGGTCTTTTTGATGTTGGCAACTCTGGATGCGGGCGATCAAGGGTGGCTTTGCGGATGGGAGAAAGACGGGCTACGAGTCGTGAAGGATAGCTTGGAGCGACTAACCGCCGTATGCGAACTTGCATTCTCCGAAAAAAAAGAGTGGGATATCGAAAATCGCATCGATGATGCCTTTGCAACACTAGGCGAGCAACCTCAACACAAAGAAGTGTTGGGATTGCAGCGTGAAGGATTGTTCTCTCGACACTATATAACTAACCGAGCTTGGAAAGATGCCGAAAATAAAGATAGAAGTTTGCAACAAAGGCTCGAAAACCTGAAGCAGAGGCTCGGCTGTAGACCTGATAAAGATAGCTCGCATCACTCCTCACAAAACTTCTCACAAGGCAAGACTCTGCAAGGCAAGACTCTGCAAGGCAAGGCTCTACAAGGGAAGACTCTGCAAGGGAAGACTCTGCAAGGGAAGACTCTGCAAGGGAAGACTCTGCAAGGCAAGGCTCTATTAGAACTATTGGGTTTCGAGACAAAAGAGGTTACTAACGACAAGCGCGAGCTCGTCCTCAGCGTAGAAGGCACAGATAGAGCCTTCGCTCTACTGCTACATAAAGAAAAAAACGAGAACTTCGCCTACTCAGTGCCAGAATGGAGCCATAAGGAACGACCGACAGCACAGCGTTATGCAATCCTTGAAGCAGAGAAGAAAGGGTTGCCCTTTGCCATAGTGCTATTGGATGGTGTGCTACGGTTATATGTGCGCAGTGGCTTCTCGCAAGAGGGCGAGGGCGGAGGAAGTTTCTCGGATCAACGCTTTTTGCAGATAGATACGCACCTCGTAGCCCTAGTCTACCAGTACGGCGAGCTTACTCGCAAGCAGGCAAAAAAAGAGTGCGAGCTAGGCTTGCGTTGTCTGGCTATGCTGTTTTCTCCCGCCGCTTTGGGAGCAAAGCCTTGCCTGCTCCAGCATTTGGCTAAGCAGTCGCGTTCTTATGTGGATGGCGTTGCAGAGAGGTTGCGGACGCGCATCTACAACGAGGCTATGCCGAAGTTGGCAGAGGCTCTGGCGGAGGCGCGTGGTATAAAAAAACCGAGGCGCGAAGAGTTAGACCAAACATACGAGATGGCAATGACCGTCCTGTTTCGCCTGTTGTTCGTAGCATACGCAGAGGATAAGGGTTTGATACCAAGCGCCGAGGAGAGCGAAGAAGATAGGCCAGAGCAGGAACAAAGCGAATTGTCGCTCGCGAAAGAAGAATATAACAAACGCTCCTTGAAAGCAAAAGCGCTAGAGCTATCGCGCGTTCCTCCGCAAAATATCGCCAAAGCTTTCCGCAAGAATCAACATAGGCATTGGAAGGAGGTCGATATCTTGTTTGATACTATCGATGATGGCGACCCTCAGATGGGCTTGCCTGCTTATAACGGCGGTTTGTTCAAAAAAGAACCATGGGAAAAAAAGATTGTCTTGAACGATGCTGCCTTCGCGCCGATCTTGCAGGAACTGCTGTTAGAAAGTAGCAATACTAATACTCTTACTCGCGGTCCAATCGATTTTGCCGATCTGCAAGTGCGCGAGCTCGGGACGATCTACGAGGGTTTGCTCGAGTCGGAGCTTTCTATCGCCAACGAGGATTTGACGCTCGTACAGGACAAGAAAAATTTCCTGTATCGTCCTATGCGAGGGGCTAATAAGGGAAGCAAGGTTGAGGTCAAGGCAAAGCAGATATATGTACATAATACATCAGGACAAAGAAAGGCTACTGGCTCTTACTACACGCCAGATTTTTGCGTCAATAGGCTGTTGGACGAAGCACTTGAGCCTGCCTTGAAGGCGCATTTTGCAAAACTCGATGCTATAGCAAAAGTTGCTGATATTAATGAGACGGACTTCTTCGATTTTCGCGTGGCAGACATCGCCATGGGCTCGGGACATTTTCTCGTGGCGGCGGCAGAGCAAATGGCGGTGAGTTTCGGAGACTATTACGAAGAGAATAAAAAGAAGTTGCGCTCGGTTAGCGAACAGCTTGAAAAATTGCGCAAGTCTGCCTCCGAGCGACTTACGAAAGCCAACGCTAGAGTGCCGCAATATCTGCGAACAAGGGAGGAGGATGGCTCGCAAGAAAAAAATGACTCGCAAGCAAGAGATGACTCGCAAGAAAAAAAGGCTAATCACGAGCTGTTGAAAAGGTTGTTAGTGCGCCGTTGTCTCTACGGGGTCGATATGAACGGGTTAGCGGTACAGTTAGCGCGTATTTCTTTGTGGATTCATAGCTTCGTGCCGGGCTTGCCTCTCTCGTTCTTGGATAGGAACCTGCGCTTGGGTAATTCGCTCGTTGGCGTCGGGACGATGGAAGAGGTCGCAGACTGGGTCAAGCGTGAGGGCGAGATGAACAAGCAGGTGGTGGCGGAGTTTTTGAGCGGTATCGATGATGATTTGCGAGACTTGCAAGGTAACATCGAGGCAAGCGTTACAGAGGTAAAGGAGGCGGAGAAGGCTGCGAAGGAAATAGAGACGAAATTGCAAGCAGCGACAGCCGTCTGCGATGTGATAACCGCGCATCGCATTGACGAGAAAATTAAGACTTTTCACAGCTCTAATTGGCAGCGTGAGAAAAACTCGATGCACGATAGCGACACGCATAAGCGAGCAAAAAGATTGATCGAAGGTTTGCAACCCTTGCATTTTCCAATTGCCTTCCCCGAAGTCTTTTTAGGCGAGCGCAAGGGTTTCGATGTGATACTCGGTAATCCGCCATGGGAGGTTTTGGTATTCAAGGAAGACCAGTTTTGGACGCGCTACAACCCAAAAATGAACGGTAGAAAGCAAATTGAGATAGAGAAGATTAAGGCTAGGGCGAGGGAAGAACGAGCAGATTTGGTCGCGCTGATGGAGGAGCAAAAGGAATCTAGCGATCGCATGCGTAGCACGCTACTTAAGAGCAGTTATGGCGAGAAGGGTAAGGGTAAGGGTAAGGGCTTCGGTTCTGGCGACCTCGACCTCTACAAAGTCTTCGCTTGGCGTTATTGGCAGTTGTTGGTAGCAGCGCAAGACGAGCGTAAGGCAGGCGGGTATCCAGGCGGGTATCTTGGCGTGGTTTTACCGCGTTCTTTATTGAAATCAAAGGGTTCGCAGGGCTTCCGTAAAACCGTCCTGCAAAGCGCGCAAGACATCTCTATCACTAGCCTCATCAATAAAAATGGTTGGTGCTTTGACGACCTGCATGGACAATATGCTGTAGCTTTGCTGGGTCTTGGTAAGGATTTACATGCTAGCGATGCGAGCATTAAAATGCATCCAGTTTGCGACAACCGCCAAGACTTCGATGCACGCCCCTCTGAAAAAGCCATAGAACTAAAAGTATCGGAGGTTATGGAAGGCAGTATAACCGCAACCCTGCCGAGTTTCACCTCAGCGAAATCGCTCGATGTCTACAGGCAACTGCGCAGCGCACAGCACCTCGACCACGACCAAGCACCAGAATGGCGAGCTCGCCCTTATAGCGAACTACACCCAACACACCACAGAAAACTTATGGATTTAGAGGGAAAAGAAGACTATGCCGATACTTGGCCAATCTATAAAGGCGAGTCCTTTAATCTCTGGCAAGCGGACACTGGAAAATATTATTTTCGGGCGAAACCGCAACCGATCATAGATGTGTTGCAGGGGAAAAGATTACGCGGAGCAAGAAACAAAAATTCACCGTTCTCGGAATTCTCGCAAGAGCATATTGCAAAGCCCGAAACCTTACCTTGCTGGTCGCCGCGTATAGTTTTACGCGATATAACAAATGCTACAAACACACGCACGGTTATTTGTTGTCTGATTCCCCCCAAAGTTTTCTGCCAAAGCACTGCTCCTTCCTTTCTTTTTCCACGCGGCGACGAGTTTGATCAAACCTACCTGCTCGGCATTCTCTGCTCGCGTCCGCTCGACTGGTTCGCGAGGCGTGTTGTCGAACTTCACATGACTCTCAATATTATCAACAGTCTGCCCATCCCGCGTCCACAGGCAGACCACCCCTTACGCCTACGCCTAATAGAACTAGCCGGAACGCTCGCTTGCAGAGACGCGCGCCTAAAGGCTTGGGCTAAAACCATCGGCGTAAAATACGCAAAAGAAATAAGCTCGATAGAAGAACAAGACTTGATCGCCGAGATAGACGCCGTAGCCGCACATCTCTACGATCTATCGAGAGAACAACTCACCCACATATTCGAAACATTCCAAGAAAGTTGGAAATACAAAGACTCCCTAGCAAAAACACTCGCGCATTACGAAAGGTGGAAGCAGAAGAAAGGTGGAAGTAGGGTATGAGCAAGTCCTCGCAACTTTCACAGCTCACAACTAATCTTACAACTAACCGAGACGGAGAAACGCTCGCGCTCGCGCTCAACTCGCATCTCAACGCCTTGCGGAAAAACAAAAACTCGCCCCCAGAGTTAATGCTCGCTACTAGCTACTTCACAGCGCAAGGTTGGTTCTCGGTAGCTAGAGAAATAGAAAAACTATCCAAAGTGCGATTGCTCGTCGGATGCGAAAGACCTCTGCCTCACGACGAAATAAATAAACAACAAAACAATAGACAGACGCAAAACAACAACGAAAATCTATTCGCTAAACACATACAAGAGATATTCCAAAGGCACGAAAAATACCTCCTGCAAGAATACGAACTACAACCCTTCAACCAAAGATCAACAGAACTATGGCGAAATCTGCCAAAAGCCTTGCGAAAAGGAAATATAGAAGTACGAAGATATAAAAAATCCTTCTTCCACGCAAAAACTTGGATATTGAAAAATACCGCAGCAACACTCGGATCCTCAAACCTAACATACGCAGGAGTGAACAAAAATCAAGAGGCAAACATAACTCTACAAAACCTCGAAATGCAACAGACACTCGAAAAATGGTACGAACAAGTCTGGCAAGAAGCCGAAGTCTACGACCTCGCAACACACTACGATCAACTCAATAGAGAATATAGCCCCTACGAAATATACCTCAAAACACTCTACGAATGCTTCCAAGACGAAATAACTCTGGAAAATGAAATAGAAAGCAATAGCTTGCAGCGAATGTCACTCACAAACTTCCAACAAAACGGAGTGACTAGAGCTAGACGAATCATAAACAAATATAACGGAGTCCTCATCGCAGATACCGTAGGATTAGGAAAAACCTTCATCGCCGGAGAACTCATGCGAACATACATAGAGAAAAGGCAGCAAGTGCTCCTAGTCGTGCCAGCATCAATGATAGAAACTTGGAAGAATTTTCTCAAAGAACAACACCTATCAAATATAGAGCCCATAAGCTACGAAAAATTCGCAAATCAATACAAAGACGATGATCTCCGACATCAACAAGAACTATACCAACTCGTCGTCATAGATGAGGCTCATAACTACCGAAACCCCGATACAAAAGCTCGAGCACAAGTGCTAAGAAACTTCCTCGAAGGTCCAAAATCTCCACAAGGTCCACAACTTCCACAACGTCCACGACGTCCACGAGACCTCGTGTTACTAACCGCAACTCCCGTAAATAACTCAATAGAAGACCTCGAAACCTTGCTCGGATATTTCCTCAAAGATGGCGCGCTCGAAACACATAAATACCCATACCCATCCATAAAAGCCTTCTTCAAAAAAATAAAAAAAAATGAAGAAGACGCAAGCAATACAAAAAAACTAGAGCCTCTCATCGACGCCGTAACACTCAAACGAACACGCCAATTCGTTCAAACAGAATACCCAGACGCAAAACTGCCAGACGAAAATGGCAAACTCCAACCCGTAACATTCCCAGATAGAACACTCAAAACAGTCAGATACAATTTCGACGAAAGCCTGCCAGAAATCTTCGAACAACTACAAGATATACTGACATGCAAAGGCAAAAAACCTCCAAAGCTGACGCTCGCCATATATCAAGTCGAAAAATACCGCATCGAACAACAAAAAGAACGCAAAGAAGAAAAAAATATCATCGGCTTGATACGATCCCTGATGCTGAAAAGATTCGAATCCTCCGTACAAGCATTCTGCCATACCTGCCAAGAAATGGTGAAAAAACACGAAAAATTACTCGAAGCAATCGCACAAGGAAAAGTTATAAAAACAACAGCAAAACGAAAACCTCCTGCCGATAACGACGATGAAAAATGGGAAGAAGAAGAAGAAGAAGAGCCAGCAGGAAAATTCGACTTCAAGGCGCTTGAAAAAGATGTCGAAAATGATCTCAAACTGCTAAAAAGCCTCGCAAGTAAAAACCTCGAGCCAGAAAAAGACCCGAAGCTGAAAAAACTCGTCGAGCAAATAGCCGAAATCGCGCAGCAAGCTCGAAATGACACAGAAGACGAACGAAAGAGAAAAAATAATCGCAAAATCCTAATCTTCTCATATTACAAAGATACCGCGCAATGGATATACGACTTCCTCTCAAAAAACCTCAACCAAAACCCCCTACTAGTCGATTATAAAGGCGAAAATATACTCCAATATACCAGCGGATCCGGCGATGGCACAACTGACCCAGATAAAGCAGTAAAACTCTTCTCCCCAGAAACCGCCGCAAAAAATGCAAAAACCGTCACAAGCGAAAAAGAATGCGATATACTCGTGACAACAGACGTGCTCTCGGAAGGAAAAAACCTACAGCAATGCAGAAACATCATCTCATACGACCTGCCTTGGAACCCAATGCGACTGATACAACGACACGGAAGAATCGATCGATTGCTCAGCAAACATAAAACCGTCTTCTTGCATACCTTCTTCCCAGTAGACAGATTAGGAGAATTCTTCGACCTCGAATATAAAGTTCGTAAAAAACTAACCCTCGCAGACAAAACAACAGGAATCGAAGCTACTCCCATCGAAGACGGCGCAGAAAGCGCGAGGATGTACTCTGAAAATCGAAAAGAGCTCGATAATATAGAGCAGGAAAATGCCATCGAAACACTCGAAGGTAAGTCTAACTACGACATGAGAACAGCCGAAGAATACAGAATGGCTCTCAACAAAGCCTTGAACCAGCCAGAAATAAAATGGCTCGAGCGCTTGGAAGAAATGCCCGCAAAGGTGGGATCAGGTAAATACTCGGAAAAAAACGGACATCTCTTTTGCGCTAAAGTCGAAGAAAGCCCTCAACCCTTCCTGCGATTCGTGCCGACAACAGAGCCTCAACAACCCATTATCGCCGACTTGTACCAATGTCTCGAGCTAATAAAGTGCTGCGAAAAAACAGAGCGCGTGCTCTCCGAAAAAGACTGGAAACAAGCCTTCCCAGCATGGCAGAAAGCTCTCAAAACCATAGTCAAAGAGTGGAATGACTTCGTTCATGAAAGCAAGAAGCAAACAACTCTCGCAAAAATCAACAGAGAGGTCGCGCAATTCTTGCGGGAATATCCTCCAACAGATGTCGGGCAGGAGGAAGTCGCTAAAGTAATCGCAGCTCTCAAGCGTCCTTGGAAAAAGCACGACGAGAAAGAACTCAAAAATATATGGAATGAAAAAAAAGAAAACTCGCAGGAGCAGGCGTCTCTAAAACTGTTCAACCTTGTAAGTCGAAAAAATATCCACCCGACAGTCTATTCCAAGCAATATGAAATCATTGAAGAGGGGCAAGTGCGACCAGTATGTTGGATGTCTTTGCGCAAAAAATAATATTCATAAATGCAAAAAACTGCACTTGCCTCGTCAAAAAATATTATCATCAGCTCTATGGCTTTCGGACTATTAGACCAGTCGTCTAAACAAGTATTAATGAAGTATTTTAATGAGCAGAAACAAAGGTAAATTGCTAAATTTAAGCAGATGTAATTGTTAAAATTACACCTATAACAGCCAGAATCGTACCGCCCCATGCGAGGACTGGAAAACGTTCTCCTCGAAAAATTGACATAAGCAAAATATACAGAATCGGAGACATCGAGGCTAGAACAACAGCTCGAAAAATCTCGGTGCTCGCAAAAGCAGCCAATAGCAATGTCATTCCACCTATTGTGCTCACACAAGCACTTATTATTATATACTTTAAGTCAGAGGTCTTAGTTTCAAGTAGCTTATCTTTAAAAAAAATATAAATTGGAAAAAAAGCTAAACTCGCTGAAAATGTACGAATAAAAGAAGCATGAAAAATTCCAACCGAACCAATTACTTCTTTCGACAGCAATGCTCCTATAATCTGAAATATAACAGCTAGAACAGCTAGAAATAGTCCTTTAAAAAAGAGGTCGGATTTATAAAATTCTCCACCTATTCTTTCAGAGCTAGTACGAAAAATAATTGCAATGTAAACTCCAATGATAGCCATGAAAATACCTAGCAGTGCCAACAGAGATATGGTTTCATGAAATATCATTGCTCCAATGAAAGCCGTTAATGGAGCATGTAAAGAAAATATGATCGATGAAATTCTAGGACCTAAAAGAAAAACAGCTTGAAATAGGCAGGCTTCTCCAACCGCAACTCCGATTACTCCAGAAAATGCAAGATATATTATTGAACGCACATCGAGAAACTCGACTTGACCTAATAATGCAGATAGAAGGAAAAGTACAAGCGAAGAAAAAGCAAAACGATACATAGAAAAACGAAATGTCCCGAGAGCTTCTATACCCCGATAAGCAACTAAAGGCCCAATTGCCCAACAAAACGCCGCTCCAAGAGCAAAAGTCTCTCCGAGAAAGGGTAGAAACATCAATCTATAATCATTTCAAAATAATGCCGAATGCTCATAGAGATTAGTGAAATAAAATAGCCACTCTTTCAAATGTTTAATGACACTTTAAAATTGGGCTGAAATCTTACTAATCGTCGCAAATTTTCCTAAAAGGTTGCAATTCCGTCGTTGAAATACGAAAAGCTACGATGTTTCGGCTGGCTGATCTGATACTACCTTAGCGGACGAACCAGAACCGTAGTCCGTGCGGTAAATCGTATAGGCATCGTTACCTTGATCGAAATAATCCTCGATGATGACTCTATTCCAAGTTTGAGTTACAGTCCCACCTTGTAAAAAGTGGAATGTAAAGACATCGATTTGTAAATCGTCGCCTCGAGTCGATTCCGTAAATTCTGTATCACCCAAATTGCCTCTTTTGAAATCAAAGTTAGAGTCACCATAATCGCCAGAGGGCGAGTAAGTTTGACGATTACCCAAGTTATCCGTGTAATAAAGAATCGTAGAGGGAGATGGAGCTCTGAAAGTCACCTTGTTGCCTGTTCCATCGTCACTACTAATTATTATATCTATACTTAATCGACCATCTAATCTGTTCTCCGCGTTGAAGTGATAGCTATCAGCTTCGCCACCACCCCGCAGGGTATCGGAGCCGCCTTCGCCAGAAAGGTAGTCTCTGCCTTCCCCGCCATACAGTAAGTCGATTCCATCACCGCCATACAGACGGTCGGTACCAGAATCGCCATATAGGACATCATCGCCAGCATGACCCCATATAATGTCGTCTTCGCTACCGCCCCGCAGATAGTCATTGCCTTCATTGCCACCTATATTGTCCCTACCAGCGCCACCATATATGATATCATCCCCACTGCCGCCATAAAGATTATCGCGACCATTCAAGCCACTTATGTAGTCATCACCGTTATTGCCATACAAACGGTCTGCACCGTCAAAGCCTATCATAAAATCATCATCATTACTGCCTCGAATAGTTCCTCCTGAATTATAGCCAACATAGATATTGTATAATAAAGTTTCTTCTTCTCCGTAATGGACGCTGTAGATACCATGCTGATAGGCATCTTTATCACCTTCATCATAGATTATAATTTCTGTGCTGCCCTGCCGCACTACCACAATATCTGTTTCCCCTAATGTAGAGCGACCAATTGCGAAAACATCGGAGGAGCTCTGTTCGGGGAAAAGAAGCCTACCTCCGTCGGAATCGGATTGAATAAAGTCCCTGCCACCATCAGTGTAAAATATGTAATCGTCGCGTCCTGCACCTCCAGACAAATAGTCTATACCGCCTCCGCCGATCAGAGTGTTCGCATCACTGTTGCCAAACAACGTGTCAGCGTAGTTTGAACCGATCAGGTTGTCGATATACCTAAGCGTATCTCCAGTAGCCCAACCACGTGCTGCATCAACAGGATTGGAACTAAGGTCTACTCCAACACCAGCTGTTGAGCTCGCGTAGCTAACCCAATCGTCATCACTCGCAGATGAACCTATGAATGTGTCGGACAATGATGTTGCCAAAAACGGTCTATTCGCGCTGCCTAGTCTCTCAGGTACAACAAGCAACGAAGAAGCGATCTCTGTTTCTATACCATCCCTATTACGCGTGTAAAAACTGAAACCCGAGTTAGTAGGATAGTTCGTAAATTCTATTACATTGATCGAAGATCCATCCTTTCTAACCGTCAGAGTTACAGAATGGCTGCTACCTCCATTAGAGCGGACAAATGTGTAAGTCGCTCCCGCATAGTCATCGCTATCACCTTCCAAGAAAACAATCTTACCTCCATCGTCAACAATAGTATCCTCATGATCTAATGGGCTAAATACATAAGTGTCTAAACCCAAACCACCCTCAAGACGATCAAAACCCTTGCCGCCGACAATCTCGTTGTTATGCTCATTACCTGTAAGCCAATCGTTACCGCTCGAACCAACTAAATTCTCGATACCACTCAGAATGTCACCCTCAGCATCGTTACTGTTCGACGCAAAGCCATGACTGCCGTCAAAATCCTCTTGCCCGCCTGTCAAGCCAAGATTAACTCTGACACCTTTGTCAAAGTAATTAAAATACCT
>JABAAS010000030.1:0-8727 GCA_014238625.1 Alphaproteobacteria bacterium
TGGGAGAGCGCAGACCCAGGTATTCAATTCGATACAACCATTAACGAGTGGCATACTTGCCCGAAATCAGGGCGAATCAATGCATCTAATCCTTGCTCGGAATATATGTTTCTCGACGATACCGCTTGCAACCTCGCTTCCCTAAATCTCTTGCGGTTTCGAGTCAAACAAAATCTAAATAATCAAAATAAAGGCGCAAAAAGAAACTCCGAAAAAGAATTCGATAGCGACGCCTTCATTCACGCAACAACCCTCTGGACGGTAGCATTGGAAATCTCCGTCGCAATGGCGCAATTCCCATCCGAAGCCATCGCCAGAAACTCTTACGATTTTCGAACACTGGGATTGGGCTTTGCAAACCTAGGTGGTTTCCTGATGAGCGAAGCAATTCCATACGATAGCGACGAGGCAAGATACTTCTGCGCCGCAGTGAGCGCATTGCTAAGCGCGGTCGCATACGAAACATCCGCAGAGATGGCAGAAAGATTGGGCGCCTTCGCGCGATTCAAAGAAAACAGAAACGATATGTTGCGCGTGATTAGAAACCATCGCCGAGCCGCTAACGGAGAGAGCGCAAAAAATAAAGCGGAAAGTGGAGAGAAAAACAAACAAGAAAAATATGGTGAATTCGAAGGGCTGAGCAGATTGCCTAAGGTCCTCATCGCAGAAAAATGTAGCTATAAAAAACTCGCCCGCGCCGCAGGTGCAGCTTGGGATCGCGCGCTTGAAAAAGGCGAGAAAAACGGTTTTCGAAACGCTCAAGTAAGCGTCATCGCGCCTACCGGAACTATCGGAATGGTCATGGACTGCGCAACTATGGGAATCGAGCCAGATTTCGCGCTCGTGAAAATGAAAAAACTCGCAGGCGGTGGAATGCTGAAAATCGTCAATCCAACGCTCGCACCCGCTCTCGTGTCTCTGGGATATCTCGATGAGCAAATCGCAGACATCGAAGGCTATATCGTAGGTAGCGGGCGTTTGCCAGAAAACCAAGACAATAGCTCGGGCGGCGCCCTCTCGCGCGAGAGATTGCAACGTGTCGGATTCTCAAATAGCAGCATAGATAACATAGACAAAGCTCTCAAAAGCGCATTTCATATTCGCAACGCCTTCACTCCACAGACAATGGGCGCAGAGCTGTTTCAAAAAATGCTCGCGCGCAGTGGAGACTTGATGAACGCAATTGGCTTGTCACAAAAAGAAATACAGAAAGCAAATTTTGATATATGCGGCCATTTGATGATCGAGGGAGCTCCGCACCTCAAAGAAGAACACCTGCCGATCTTCGATTGCGCTAATACTTGCGGTAGAGAAGGAAAGCGAAGTCTCTCTAGCGAAAGCCATATACATATGATGGCGAGCGCTCAGCCGTTTATATCCGGGGCTATCTCTAAAACTATAAATATGCCATACAACGCCTCGATCGAAGATTGCAGAAAAGCATACGAAACATCTTGGAAGTTGGGCTTGAAAGCTAATGCCCTATACCGCGATGGATCAAAGCTATCCCAGCCATTGATAGCGGCGCAAAACAATAGGCAAGAAGATCGAAGGGAAAAGCAAGGCGAACAGCAAGAACAGATACAATACCTCGCTGAAAAAATAGCTAAAGACCTATTTGAAAAATATAAGCAGAGTCTAGCAAAAGACAATAGTTCTCCAATGCACGCTGAAAAACAAACAAAGATAGAAGAAAACGACTTGGCTCGCGGCGAAAGGTCTCGTTTGCCTGCTCGCCGCAAAAGCTATACGCAAAAAGCAGTGGTCGGCGGACACAAAGTTTATTTGCACACAGGTGAATATGAGGATGGCTCGTTGGGTGAGATATTTATTGATATGCATAAGGAAGGTGCCGCATTTCGTTCCATGATGAACAACTTCGCAATCGCAGTATCCATAGGATTACAATACGGCGTGCCGTTGCGAGAGTTTGCCGACGCTTTCACATTCACTCGATTCGAGCCTAGTGGGATCGTGCAGGAAAACGCGTCAATTCGACACGCAACATCAATACTCGACTATATCTTCAGAGAGCTCGCAATAAGCTACTTGGGACGCGAAGACCTCGGGCATACCATGTCCGAGCTCGCGGTGGATTTCACTGGCTTGGGTAAAGGCAAAGACGAAGGGCGCTTGAGCAAAGAGACCCTGGCGGCAATCGATCACTTCACCAAGCTAACGAGTAGCGGCTATGTTCGCCGCATACTCGCTGATCAGCGCAATGGTAAGAAGCAGGGTAAGTGCGAAAAGCAGTCTGCGACCTTGACACAGCGCAAGGTGAGCGAAGAAAATATGACTCTGGCAGATCGAGAGCACGAAGAAGCCGGTCTCGTGCCGGGGATTGTAACCGACGCAATAGGCGATTCTTGTGAAAATTGCGGGCACATAACCCTAGTGCGCAGTGGCTCCTGCCTAGTTTGCGCAACATGCGGGATAACTACCGGCTGTAGCTAAAAAAGTTCTCGCTATATCTATCCAGAGCGCTTCTCTCGAAGCGCGACTAACGAAGCCCGTTCGCTCTAAGGTTTTGCGATAAGAAGGGAACCGTTATTTTGCGCTTATGCGTGAGGCTCAAAGAATCTAACTGCTCGGCTATCTCGTGGTGGGCTAGAAAACTTCGCTCGATGCGGCGCAGCAAGTAAGGATAGACACGCTGGTCAACTTCCAATTGGCGTGCGCGGAAAATCTTCTCAAGAATGCACGCGCTGTCCTCATCATCGGGATCCAAGATGCTGCTACAAGCAACCGCTCGCATACGAGAGCGCAAGTCCGCTAAAGTGATATGCCAGCTAGCCGGCGAAAGACGAGCCGTGATCAGCAAAGCACTGTTCGCGCCTTGTGTAATCTCGTTGTAAAGCGCGTAAAGCTGTCTCTCGAACAAGTCTCCTAATACTCCCGCGCGCGTAAGGTCGTAGTCGCCAGCAACATCAAGCCATAGAAAACTCTCTGCTAGTGAGGTTATATCTTGGCTCTGTTGTAAAAAACGCAGCGTTATCGTTCTTGCGTCAAACTGAGACCGCCAAATCTCGCCCAAGTGCGATTTGCCAGATTTTGCAGCTCCGCAAATCGCAAAAACGCGAGACTGTCCCCCAGCCCATGCGCGCGGATGCCACGCGCGTAAGGAATCGTAAGCCTGCGCGTTCGCGTTAAGGCGCAAAAAGCTACCTTCCTCAAAACCCTCATTGCTTGTCGTAGGTAGAGGAAGGTTGCGCTGGCTTCGTTCAAAGCTACGGCTCATCGAATCTAGCCTATGGTTTTATTTGTGCGAATCTATGTGGAATATGATAGCTCTGATGCTGGCTCCAACCGGTAGCGCTAGTAAAATGCCAAAAAAGCCCGCAAGGCTGCCTCCCGCTAAAATGCAAAAAATAACCCATAGAGGATGCAGACCTATAGTCTTGCCTACTAGTCTTGGCGTAAGGAAGTAACTCTCTAATACTTGACCGAAAAGAAAGGTCGCAAGAGTCAGAAAGAAAAATGAAGAAATGCCAAAGTGAACATAAGCTACTATCAAAGCCGTCGCCGCTCCTAGAAAAATGCCGATGTAGGGTAATAGCATCAAAATCCCAGAGGCAATACCGATGGCAAAGCCGTGTGGTAGTCCGATAAGAGTCAGTAGCAACGCGTAGAGTAGTGCCATAATCGAAATAACAGAGGCTTGTCCTCGTAGCAACGCCGATAGCGTTTCATCAATACGAGTAAATAGTAATAATAAGTGCTGCTCGCTATTCGGAATGCGTCTCCTGAACGCTGATAACGCATTGTCCCAATCTTTAAGCAAGTAGAAAGTCGCAAAAGGCACAAGCGCAAACCACGAAAAAATAGCAAAAATTGAAGAAGTCTGTCTCGCTAACGCATTTAATCCTTGTGAAAATAAACGCGAGCCATAAGTAAAGGTTTGGCTCGCTAAATCCTGCCATTGCGATAGGTCGGGGCTACTCGAACGGAGGCTATCCCAAGCAGGAAGTAAAATAGGTTGCCATATCTTGAGCCAAGAGGTATCCGAAGTGACGCTCGAAGTGATGCTCGAAGTGATACTTGATGTTATAGCCTCTAATTTATTTTGCAGGTTCGCCGCAATACTTGGTGCCGCGCTAAGTAGCTCTAAAGACTCGCTTAGCAAAAATGGCAGAGTCGCCAACAGCAACAAAATCAATATCGTCAGTAACGCTAAAGTCAGAAATAGGGCTGCCACCGCTCGCCAAATAGATGGAGACGAGGAGGGAAAAAGAAGCACTAAACTTTTTGTTAGTCTCTCGCATAGGGGATTGAGTAGCCAAGCCAGCACGAAAGCGGTGAGGAACGGGGCTATTACATCGCCAAGCAGTAGTAATGCCACAACCACCGCTGTAAGCAAGCCAAGCCACCAAAGCAGGCGTGCGGGGGCGAAGCTAAAGTCTTTTTCTCTAGCTCCGCTTTTCAGGGCTCGACGCTGCTCGCCCTTATTTGTTGCTCTAACCATCTAAACTACGAACTCGTTTCAAGGCTGACTACTATGCTGGCGTTCTCTAACGCCTCTTGCGAAAGAACTCGCAAACCCCTGCGCTCAAAAGCCGATATAAGAGAGCTAAGCGAGCTGTAGTGTCGAGATGTAACATGCGCTTGTCTCGTCGAAAGGCTACGAAGATTATAGTCGATTAACTCCGGCGTCTTCGCAAGAATTTGGCGAATCTCTTCCCATTGCTCGCGGTTTTGCAAATCCGCAATGATACTCAAACGCTGCAGTTTCGCACTATGCGCTGTCTCCTCCTTCCAAATGCGATTCAGGCGCGAGAGAGTTTCGTTGCGCGCTCTTAGCAAAAGAGTCGAAAATGAAACAGCCTGTAGGTCTGGACGAGAATCTTCTGCCAGAACTAATTCCGATTTTAGCGTAAAGCTAGGAAGCTCGTTCGGAAAACCCGTCTGCTCTAATATCCCGTCAACCTGTAAGGTGATAGGTATTTTCTTCTCCTGCGCTGTTGTACTTGTGATTTGCTCGGACGATTCTACTCCTTGCGCAATAGGCTCCGCTGTAGAAGATTCTTCTAGCGATAGCTTGGCGGTAACTACCGCAATGCCTTGCGCGCGATACTGTTCTATCAGCAACGCAGCCTGCATCGATTGCAGGTCCTTCAAAGAATCTAATATCGCTACACGCTCGTTCGGGGTCATCTCAGCCGAGATAACCGGCACAAGAAGGTCATTATCGCTACCCTCGATTTTCCAAGCGCTGAGCCAAGAGTTTTGCGGCGGCCATAGCTGCGTAGCACCATCTATCTCAAGAATCGGAAGTAGCAAAAAAGTCGGGGCAACCGTATAGGAAATCTTTAAATTAGCCTTATGAAGCCTCGCAAAAAACTTCTCTCGTAAAAAACGCACGCTCGCTTGACCGTAAAAGGCACCGTCTCTAAAGCTAACGCGCTCAAGAAAAAAGCCCTCCGTTAGTGAGGTGATTTGCTTATCAGACAGACTCGAGACAAACGATTTGCTACGATAATCCTCAACAACAAAGCGATGCAAAGCCTCCGCTAAAGCCGCGCGAAGAGCTAACTTCTTCGCGCGCTCCTTCGCTCGCGCCTCACTCTCCCCTGGCGCGCTTATAGGCAGAGAAACAAAAAGCGCCTCCTCTAAACGATTCTGCTGCGCCGATGCATGCGCTAAAGCAAAAAAGTTGAAAATAACAACAAAAATGCTAATAAAAAAAGAGTGAAAACGGAAAGGCATCAGCAACAAGAAGGTTAAAGGCTACACAACGAGAGCTCTTATATAGATACTATAATACTCTTGTAAAAAAATATGTGGATAAGTGATTTTATTCCTTTTATATTCCTTAAAGATGATTCTGCAGTCTAAATGATTCTTTTGATTCGCTTTTTTAGAAGAAATACAAAACACAATCAAACTGCAAAGCTGAATTATCTTATCCTCTGCGTTTGAAGGTTAAGCTAAAAGCAAGCTATACAAACAATAGAAGAAAATCTAGTGCTTTGAGAGGCGGGTAGTTGATGGGCGATAAGGATGGGCGATAAGATAGAGCCGTCGGGCGATGGGGTGGCGTTGTGAACGATAGGCTAGAGTCGTTGGGCGAGACAGTAGGGCTGTTAGACGATAAGGTAGAGCCGTTGGACGAGAAGGCAGGGCTGTTGAACGGTAGTGTAGAGCCGCTGGGTGAGACGGTAGAGCTGTCTTCTGGGTTGAACTACTTAGATGCTGGAGTCGATATCGACGAAGGAAATCGATTCGTCGATCAGACAATCGAGCCACTCGTGAAAAAAACTTACGAGCATAGTTTTGCACAGAACTATAGAGCAAAAAAACAAAATGGCTCGCTAGAATCTAAAAATAACTCGCAAAACAGCCTGCAGACATCAGGACGGGCTCCGTTCCTTGATGGGTTTGGTGCCTCTCTTGATCTAAAGGCTACTGGCTTCGATGATCCGATTATAGAGATGGCTTGCGATGGAGTCGGCACAAAGTCGCGAATCGCCATAGAACAACAAGAATACAACGGCTTGGGTAGCGATTTGGTCGCTATGTGCGTCAATGATTTGCTCGCAAGAGGCGCGCAACCGCTCGCGTTCCTCGATTACATCGGTTATGCAAAATTTACGCACGGCGTGCAGGAAAAACTGATGGAATCTATTGCAAAAGGTTGCATAGAAGCGGGTTGCGCTCTCGTCGGTGGCGAAACCGCACAAATGCCAGGTTTCTACAAAGAAGGAGATTTCGACCTCGCTGGTTTCGCGCTCGGTGCTATCGAGCGCAACGCGCCTTTTAGAAAAGCACGCCCGCAAATAGGCGACAAGCTATTCGCTGTCAAATCAAGCGGGTTTCACGCTAATGGATTCTCGCTCGTGCGTAAAATCCTCGATAAAAATCCAGACTTGAAAAAAGACAAAGAGTTCTTACGCGAGTTGCTAATCCCTACGCGAATCTACACTAAACTCTTTGCTCCGCTAATCGAAAAAAACCTTATCTCTGGTGTAGCCCATATCACCGGTGGTGGTATCAAGGATAACCTGCCACGCATCTTGCAGAAAGGGCAAAAGGCGAAAATCGACCTCAGCGGACTAGCGCGACCAGAGGTATTTACTCGCATACAGAAAGCAGGTGCCATTAGCGAGCTTGAAATGCGCCGCGTCTTTAACTGCGGCGTTGGCGTTATCATGTCCGCAACACCAGAAAAAGAAGCTGCTCTCAAGGCTGCTTTGCCAGAGGCAATCGTGGAGATCGGTCTAGTCGAGGAAAGCGGGAACGAGCAGGCTAAATCCTATGCTTACTTTGCCGACTTAGGAGAAAGCTAGCAGAGAGAAGCAAAAGGTTAAAGAGGGCTAAAGAGAGCTAAAGAGGTTTTGCAGTCTCTCTTTTTTCATAAATAAATTTCCGCAAATAAATTGTTTGCGCATAACTACTCGCAGAAGTTGCTCCTATAGGAGGTAACGATAATGAAGAGCAGTAGCCATAAACATAGCTTGGCTCTGGACTGTAATTCATGGTTCGAGGATTAATGGAGGCTCGGGCTACAAAATTGCGAATGCGAAAGTGTCGGGTAGCAGTGCTGATCTCTGGGCGCGGTTCTAACTTGCGCGCCCTGCTAAAAGCTGCACAGGCTGACGATTTTTCAGCTACCATCGATTTGGTCGTAAGCGAGCGCGATTCTGATGGTTGCGTTTTTGCTCGCGATGCTGGCATTGAAACTCGCGTTATCGACGACAAAATAAATTTTGAAACAAAGTTGCACGAGTGGCTCAGCTCGCGCTCTATCGAGTTAGTTTGCCTCGCGGGTTTTATGCCTATACTCTCGCCCTCCTTTGTCGGTGTTTGGCGCGCGCGTATCCTAAATATCCATCCATCGCTACTGCCGAAATTGCGCGGGCTCGACACTCATAAACGCGCGCTCGCAGAAGGACATAAAGAGCATGGTTGTAGCGTCCATATCGTTACCGAAAAAATTGACGAAGGTGAAGTCCTAGAACAAGCTCGGCTAACCATCAAGGCTGGAGATTCGCACGAAGACTTGGCTGCCCGCGTGCTCAAGCTGGAGCATAAAATATATCCGCAGGCGCTCGATAAATACGCCAGAAAAATCGCTCTATATTAAGGGTGCTATTAGGGGCGATGTTATGGATGATGTTATTGGCGGTGTTAGGGGTGGTAACGAAAGAAAAAAAAGCAGGCGGAAGAGCAAGCAAGGCAATCCTCCAGCGCAAAAGCATCGCCTAGTTGCGGATGCTTTTCCATCGCGTAGAGTTTAGTCTCTTTCTTGCTCTTCTTTTGGCTCGAGCCTTTTTCTCCCACTGGCACTATAGGCGCCTGTTGGAAGATGATTAACGCCTCCTGCCTAAACCATCCTCTCTCGGCAAATGCTTCCGGTGCATGTCTTGCCAGCTTCATGCCGTAGGGGGGGCTGAAGAAAGCGAGCGCTACCCTCGCTAAATCGCCTCGCGCATAAGTCGGAGGGGCGAGTGCATCGTGCCGATGGATTTTACCTATTAGCTTACTTGCCAGTAGATTGCTGGAGAGAGCGAGCGTAGCAGCTTGGTTGTTCTCGAAAAAATCAGCATGCCCTCGCCAGCGGCTCAGTGCCTCTATCCCTAGCGCGCCACTGCCAGCAAAAACATCGAGAAGGTATAGCGAATCTTGTTCTTGTCTGCCAATAGTCGCTTGGAAATCCTTGCTATGCTGTATCTTGTCAAATAAAGATTTTCGCGCACGCGTCGCAATGGGGCGCGTGTTTTCACCAGTCGG
>JABAAS010000030.1:8823-11071 GCA_014238625.1 Alphaproteobacteria bacterium
CTTAAAGCGACCATACTGCGTGCGAATCAAGCGCGAAACCCTATAGCCGAGAGCGTTCATTATCTTACGCAACTCGCGGTTCTTGCCCTCGCGCAAGCTGGCTTCTATCCAGAAATTGCTGCCACGATTATCTCGCCTCTCAATCTTAATGGCAATCGGGCGGTAGCGGAATCCTTCTATCTCTATGCCTTGTCCTAGCTCGGCTAGTCGCGCTCGCGCTTTTTTATCGCAATCACCCTGTAGGCGTAGGCGGTAGCGGCGCAGAAATGCGTTGTCTGGATGCTCGAGATGGCGCGCAAGTTCGCCATCGGTCGTAAGCAATAATAAACCCTCGGAGAGAAAATCTAGTCGTCCAACCGCCTTCAAACGCGCCAGATGCGGCGGCAGAAAGTCGGGCACGCAACTTCGTCCTCGCGGGTCTAAACGAGCCGTTAAAACCTCGCGCGGTTTGTAAAACAAAAATACTCGCGCTCTCTGTATCGCCGAAATAGGATTGCCGTCAAGCGTGATGACATCCTCAACGCTAACATTGCAGGCAGGGGAGACAAGTGGCTTATCGTTGATCGCTACTCGACCGCTCGCTATCATCGACTCCGCCTCCCTGCGCGAAGCAAGTCCAGAGCTGGCGATTCGTTTGGCTATGCGCATAAGCCTATATCAAGAAAAAGAGCGGAAGGTAACATGACCCATCTTCCTACCCTTGCGAGTCTCGCGTTTGGCGTAAAGGTGTAGGCTAGCATCTGGCATCGATAGATACTTAGGGTAATCTCGCCAACTCTCTCCGATTAAATTTATCATCCGCGCTCGCTTGCAAGAACAAGTAGAGCCAAGCGGCCAGCCGAGAATCGCACGAAGCAATTGCTCAAACTGGCTGGTCGTAGCAGCATCAATAGTCCAATGTCCAGAGTTATGCGGGCGCGGTGCCATCTCGTTGACTAATAGCTCTCCGTCTCGCGCTACAAAAAACTCGACCGCCAGCAAACCTATAAGATCAAGCGACTCTACTATCCTGCTAGTCCATTGCTGCGCGCGCGCGACAATCTTTGGCTCGATACTCGCCGGAATACGACTCTCGCGCAAAATGCCGTCAGCGTGAAAGTTCTCCGTAGCTGGGAAAAAAGCCATCTCGCCATTGCTACTGCGCGCCGCTATTATCGAAAACTCGCTTTGCAAGTCTATATATTGCTCTAAAACAGCAATCGCCTCTTCTGCGTCTTGTTCAGCCAGAGCCTGCCCCCTTTGAGCTTGTCCTCCCGTGAGACTCTGCCAAGCTTGCTCGGTTTGTTCAGCCTCGTTCAGCATAAACTGACCCTTGCCATCGTAGCCACCGCGATTGCTCTTCAGCAGAGCAGGTCTGCCAAGTTCCTCTAACGCCTCGTCTAAATTTTTCTTTGAGGAAATGGCTCGCCATGCGCTCGTCGCTGTCTCGCATTTGGCAAAAAAACTCTTCTCCGCTACGCGATTCTGCGCGTAAGCAAAAGCGCGCGCCGAGGGGTAAAGTGGAGTTTGCCGCTCGATGCTATGTAGCGTCGCAAGCGGAATGTTTTCAAACTCGCAAGTAACAACATCGCAACGTTTGGCAAAACGCCGTAACTCCTTCTCATCGTTATACTCGGCGCGGAAAATTACCTGCGCCGCATCGAATGCCGGCGCAAGCGGCTCCGGCGCAAAGATGGCGGTTTTCAAACCTAGCCGCGTCGCAGCTAAAGATGTCAAGCGCGCAAGCTGACCTCCGCCAACAATACCTACAAGCGCACTCATAGCCTACATAAAGAGGATGATTCGTTTTGATTGTCGAGTCGTAATAGCCTCTCGCGAGGATTCTTTAGCTACCTTACTCAAAGTAAATGTCTTTAGCTTGGCGCAAAGCTTTGTTGAAACGCTGCATTTCATCAGGGTTATGCTCGTTCGGTAGCAATCTCTCTGGCAATGCCTTGCTCGGTTTTTCATCGCCTTTTAGAAGATGTAGTAGCAGGGCTGCAATTAGGAATTTGCCAAAACCGTTAGAGTCTTTTTTGCTACTTGCGCCATTTGGGCTAATCGGTTCGGTAGGGACGCTCGCAGTTTGATTATTACGATTCTCTTGTAGTTCTTGTTTGAGGCTATCGTCGTTACGCGCCAGCATAGAAACAGCAAAGAGGGCTGCGTTCTTTGCTCCGTCAATGCTGAAGGTGGCAACAGGAATGCCGCGCGGCATCTGCGCTATCGACAAGAAAGAATCAAGTCCCTGCAAGGTAGAATTGCCAAT
>JABAAS010000031.1:0-8153 GCA_014238625.1 Alphaproteobacteria bacterium
ATGCGCAAGCAGAAGTTGACTTTTTTGATTTTGCGTCGTCTTGCGGAACGCGGCACTACGATTTTTGGGGTTGGAGTTTTAGATGTTCAATCGGATAGTTTTGGCTACCTTCGTTCTGCGGGAGCGAACTACTTAGCTGGACCAGACGACATTTACCTATCACCGCAGCAGATTCGCCGTTATGGATTGCGCACTGGTGACAGCGTTGAGGGGGAGCTTTGTTCGCCACAGGATGTAGAGCGTTATTTTGCGTTATCGAAGGTAACGAAGATAAACGGAGGCGATCCAGATGATTTACGCAAACGAGTTAACTTTGACAACCTCACGCCTCTCTACCCAGATGAGAAGTTAGTTTTAGAGACGGAGGAGCCTTCAGATAAGACTTACACGGCTCGCATTATCGACATAGTAGCGCCGATCGGCAAGGGACAGCGAGCTTTGATAGTGGCACCACCTCGCACTGGCAAGACTGTTATCATGCAGAACATAGCGCATTCACTAGAGACGAACCACCCTGAGGTTCACCTTATGGTTCTTCTTATAGACGAGCGTCCTGAGGAGGTCACGGACATGCAGCGTTCTGTTAAGGGGGAGGTTGTGAGTTCGACATTTGACGAGCTAGCCACTCGTCACATTCAGGTTGCGGAGATGGTAATCGAGAAGGCGAAGCGTTTAGTTGAGCAAAAGCGAGATGTTGTTATTCTTTTAGATTCTATCACGCGTTTAGCGCGAGCTTACAACACGGTAGTTCCGAGCAGTGGCAAGGTTTTGACGGGGGGAGTTGATTCGAACGCACTACACCGCCCGAAGCGTTTTTTCGGAGCAGCTCGCAACATAGAGCAAGGAGGCTCTCTTACGATAATCTCTACGGCATTAGTTGAGACTGGTAGCCGTATGGACGAGGTTATATTTGAGGAGTTTAAGGGTACTGGCAATTCGGAGATTGTATTGGATCGCAAACTTTCGGACAAACGGACATTTCCGGCGATCGATGTTTCGCGTTCTGGCACGCGCAAGGAGGAGCTTTTGCTAGGCAAGGATATTTTATCGAAAGTTTGGATTTTGCGCCGCATACTTTCGCCGATGAATGTTATTGACGCGATCGAGTTTCTGCTAGATAAACTTCGTGGTAGCAAGACGAACAACGACTTTTTCCAGCAGATGAATAACTAGAAGTAGTTATAAAGGGGGGAGTGAAAAAGGTAGCGTGAGGGGGGGTTACAAACCCCCATAAAAAGCTCTAAGCAGTAAAGGAATCGCCTCTATGTGCTACGTCGAGCTATATTTATAGTAATTTATAGTAATTTATAGTAATTCACGCTACGCGTCCGCTGACGCGTGGTTCTTGCGGGGGGGTATAAACCACACACACCACTGATGTTGACCATCTACAAAACTAGTGCGCCTAAAGTCAGTGCGTCCAAAGCCAGTACGCCCAAAGTTAATGCGTCCAGGGAACCTTGCGATCGTGCGCAAAGTTAGAGGCGTAAGATTTAGCATAACTTTTGCGATAAACCTTAGCTGAATCCTTGAGCGAATCCTTGTCTTTGTTCTTACTTTTGCTTTTGCTCTTGCTAATATCCTTATTGCCATCTTTGCACTCCCACTTGCGCACCTGCGACGGACGGACAATAGGCGTCAAACCCTGAGAGCAAGCCCAGCGCAAAGCACTATCTAAGTCTGGAAAGTTTAGACGAACCTGATTGCTAGTATCGCCGCCGCCATGCCACTTCATCACCGCATCTGGCAAGGCTTGCCAAGCAGATTCGGAAGCGGAGGCAGAAGTTCTTTGCGAATCGGAGTTTGAGAACTCCGCGAGCCAGTTTTCAGTTAGCGCACGACCGGACTGCATAGCGGTTTTAGCAGCCCGATAAATATAAACACAACGACCAGACATAAAAATAACCTCAAAAAACGCCTCGCGTCACCCTAACCCTAATCCACAACCTCTTGGAACAATAAGAGGAAGGGGCTGAAAAATCTTTTGTAAAGACTTCGGGACGGCAGGACTCGAACCTGCGGCATCCTGCTCCCAAAGCAGGCACTCTACCAGACTGAGCTACGTCCCGCCAGAATAAGAATGGAAAAGTCAATCCAGCATAATCGCACAAAGAGCTAAAAGCAAAACGCATTCCATAACTTGCTCGCCAAAGCCACATAAGTCGCCAGAAACACCTTTAAAAAACCTAACAAAAAACAACAATAAAGATACAGAACAAACTATAAAAACTAAAAGAAAAATCACAGAAACAAAGAATGGTAAAAAAATAAAGCTGAAAACACTACATATAAATAAGCCCGAGAAGGCAGAAAACCTGCTAGGTCTGCTAATCGCTCGCGCAAGACGAGCGGCTGGCATCGAGCCAGCATAACGAAACCACAGAGAGAAAGAGCTACGCGCGCCTGAATGTAACAATAATAGACCAACAACAAGACTCTGCAAGCTCTCACCGAGTAAAAAAGTCAGGCAAGCAGCACGGATCGAAAAAGATAAAATTAACGCAAGAACCGCAAAACTACCAATCTCAGACGATTCCATAACGCTAACTCGACGCTCCTTAATGACGCCTAACGCATCGGTAGCATCGGCTAGCCCATCTTCGTGCAACGCACCGCTTAAAATCATAGAGCAGCAGAGAGTCAAGCAAGCGCACAAAAAATTAGGTAAAACAAAAGAAAAGAGAATCGCAAATAGACTACAAACGGAACCCACGAACAAACCGCAGAGGCTTGCAGACCAGCCGTGTCGCTCTAGCCAAAAAAAATGCGAGGAGGTAGAGGGGAGCGAAGTAGTGGATAGAGAGGCTTTAAAGTCTTGCGCTGGCTTATGAATTGCCTTTCTTTTATAAAGTCTCGAAAGTGGTAGAATCGTCAAAAACTCTAAAGACTGCAAAAACGCACGCGCAATATCGCACAAAAATTTAGATAGTAGCTTAGGTTGCAATCGCATCTCAGTATATTCAATCAAAATGGAATCATATGCCAATAACATGACTAGTGTAGACGATTATCAAAAGATAAGGGAAACCCTGCTAGAACCGCTATTTTCTCTTAGCAAGCAAGAAAAAATACAAATAGCAGCAGATAGAGCACTCCTAGCTACCCGCGAGCGCGAAAAATCGCTAACTAAACCGGCAGGCGCGCTCGGCAGATTAGAACAACTAGTCGAGCATCTTGCCTTCTGGCAAGCGCAATCACCACCAAGATTAGAAGATGTGCGCGTTATTGTCTTTGCGGCTAAGCATGGAATATGTAGCGAGGGAGTATCTGCCTACCCGAGCGTAGTTACCGAGCAGATGGTTGCAAACTTTCAACAGGGCGGAGCAGCGATCAACCAACTATGCGAAATAGCACGAGCAAAGCTACGAGTAGAACCCGTCTCGTTTAAGAGTCAAACCGAAAATTTTTTGCATAAAGCAGCTATGTCGAGCGAAGAATGCGCGGCGGCTTTAAAAAAGGGCATGGATTGCGTAGAGAAAGCGGACTTGCTGGCGTTAGGGGAGATGGGCATCGGCAATAGCTCGGCGGCAGCAGCAATGCTTTACGCGCTATACGGAGGGCAAGCGAGCCAATGGGTCGGAACGGGAACAGGGCTCGATGATGAGAGGTATAGGCACAAAATAGAGATAGTTGAAAAATCGGTTAATCGATTCAACCAAAAACATGGCACAAAAAAATCAAAAGAGGGAGCTATAACCGAAACAGAGAGAGCAGAGAGAGCATGGAAGATACTATGCGAGCTAGGAGGCTACGAGCTAGCTGCGATCGTCGGAGCTTTGATAAAGGCTAACGCATTGCGTGTGCCGACATTGCTCGATGGAGTTCCATGTTGCGCGGCGGCGGCTATCGCCAAAGATATGTATAAGAGTATGTATAAGAGTAGTTTAGCCAATTGTTTGCTAGCGCATCGATCGGACCAACGAGGTTTTGAGCAGATACAAAAAAAGCTAGGAATAGGATCACCAATACTAGACTTAGGAATGAGACTAGGCGAGGGTTCTGGCGCGGCACTATCGATACTAATTTTACGAGCTGCACTATCTTGTCACAAGGGAATGGCATCTTTCGAGCAGGCTTGCGTCGAGGAAAAAATTAGCAGAGAAATAGGATAAAATCTGCCAAGATAGCAGATTCATATATGCTGTTCATAAACCCATATGCGTTCAAAGCTCAACGGGAGGAGGCTCGCCTCGTAGATTCATCCCCACTAGAGCAACTGCTCGCAAAAACAAATGCGCTCAAAGCTCAACGGGAGGAGGCTCGCCTCGTAGACTCGTCCCCGCTAGAGCAACTGCTCGCAAAAACAAATGCGTTCGTAGCTCAACGGGAGGACTCGTCCCCACTAGAGCAACTGCTCATAAACCTACATGCGTTCGTAGCTCAACGGGAGGACTCGTCCCCGCTAGAGCAACTGCTCATAAACCTACATGCGTTCGTAGCTCAACGGATAGAGCAACTGCCTTCTAAGCAGTAGGTTGCAGGTTCGAGTCCTGCCGAACGCGATTTTCAACACACCCATTTTTTATTCATCATGAGAAGTTACGATTACGATGTGATAGTTATCGGCGGCGGTCATGCTGGCGCAGAGGCAGCAGCAGCGGCCTCTCGTTGCGGAGCGCGTACCCTTCTTCTCACGCTAGATTGCACGAAGATAGGGGAGATGTCCTGCAACCCTGCGATTGGCGGTCTTGGCAAAGGACATTTAGTACGCGAGATAGACGCCCTCGACGGAGTTATGGGCGTTTCAGCGGATCGTTCTGGCATTCAGTATCGCGTATTGAATCGCAGTCGCGGAGCAGCGGTTCACGGACCTCGCGCCCAAACCGACCGAGTACTTTACCGCGAGGCTGTCCAAGACATTTTACGCGCACAATCCAATCTATATATAGAGCAAGGTGAAGCGTCTCGTTTTTTACTAGAATCCGACGGCAGCATCTACGGAGTAGAAACGATTACGGGCAGGAGTATTTCTTGCAGATCTATAGTTTTGACGACTGGCACTTTTTTAGGCGGCAGGATTCACATAGGCGAGGAGTCTTTTTCTGCGGGTCGTTTAGGCGAGGGAGCTTCCAACGCGCTAGCGGATTTTCTGCGAGCTCACGACTTTCCTCTCTCGAGGCTGAAGACTGGCACTCCTCCGCGCCTTTTATCGAGCTCGATCGATTTTTCTTCACTTGAGGCTCAGCAGGCGGACGATCATCCGGTTCCGTTTTCTTTTATGACCAGCGGCATTTCGCTTCGTCAGGTTGCTTGTCACATCACTTGGACGAACACTCGCACGCATGAGCTTATTATGTCCGAGCATGAGCGTTCACCGATTTTTTCTGGCGGCATCACTTCCAGCGGTCCTCGTTACTGCCCGTCGATCGAGGACAAGATTTTCCGATTTCGTGACAAATCTCGCCACCAGATTTTTTTAGAGCCGGAGGGATTGAGCAGCGAAGTCATTTATCCGAACGGCATTTCGACGGCTTTACCGCGCGATGTTCAGCGATCTTTTTTGGTCACTATCAAGGGTTTAGAGGAGGCGGAGATTTTACAATTCGGCTATGCGGTTGAGTATGTTTATGTTGATCCTCGCGCGCTTGAGAAGACTTTAGAGAGTCGCAAGGTTAGTGGATTATTTTTAGCGGGTCAGATAAACGGCACGACTGGCTACGAGGAGGCTGCGGCGCAGGGTTTAGTTGCTGGAGTTAACGCGGCGCGGCGCAGTTTATGTTCTTCTTCGTATGAGGGTTTTATCCCGCAGCGCACGAATAGTTACATTGGAGTAATGATAGACGACTTGACCAGACTAGGTGCTGCGGAGCCGTATCGCATGTTCACCTCGCGCGCGGAGTATCGTTTATCGTTGCGTGCGGACACTGCGGACGAGCGTCTGACTCCGCTTGGCATTGAGCATTCTTGCGTTAGCAGCACGCGCGCACGCGCCTATGGAGAGAAGTCTGCGCGCCTTAGGCGGGCTCGCGAGCTTGCCTGCTCCCTGAGCGCTACTCCGAGCAGCCTTCGCCGAGCTGGCATAGATGTTCGCCGCGATGGTATAAGGCGTTCGGCTTTCACTTTATTGGGACTAGATTCGGTTTCGCTTACTAGTTTGGTTAGATTTTTCCCGCGTTTAGGCGAGTTGTCTTCGGAGGATTTAGAGCGTTTGCGAGTTGATTCGCGTTATAGCGGCTACCTTACGCGCCAGCGCCTAGACATAGCGGCTTACCACCGCGGTCGCAATCTTCTGTTACCGACGGATATTAATTACGATGAGCTTGACGGTCTTTCGCGCGAGCTATCGGTAAAACTATCTTCTTTACGCCCGGCGTCTTTAGGCGAGGCGGCGGAGATAGAGGGCATAACTGCGGCGGCGTTGCTTATTTTGTTGAGGCATTGCAAGAGGAGAGGGGGCAAGCGAGCGCAAAAATTAAGCAAAAAACTAGATAAACGAGGGGACACATCGCCTACTATTTGCGAGACGATGAGCGAGCGTTCTGTTGCCTCATAATTTTTCGCGACAGGACTTTGCGATCACCGACGCTGCGACATTTGCGCGCGCGGTTGCGGATTTCACGGAGATTAGCGCGGAGCAGAGCAGTCGCCTTTGTTGTTATTGTGACATTTTGACGAGCTGGAATTCGCGTATGAATTTAGTTTCAGCTGGCGACTTGCAGCGTTTTTGGTCTCGTCACTGCTACGAGTCGGCACAGCTTCTTCGTTTTTTACCAAAATCGGACTGCTCGCTGATCGATTTAGGCAGTGGCGCGGGCTTTCCCGGTCTTGTTCTCTCGATACTTCGCCCGCAGCTTTCTGTAACGCTTATCGAGAGCAATCAAAAGAAGGCGTCCTTTCTCACGCATGTTTCACGTGAAACATGCGCTAAAGTTTGTGTTATAGCGGAGCGAGTGGAGTCGCGCGCGCACGAGACGGACATCGTTGTTACGCGCGCCTTGTCGAGCATCGACAAGACGCTTGGGTTGCTGGCTGGCTGGAAGATAGGCGAGCGGACGCGTAGAACTGGTGGAACTGATATAAACGCTGATATAAATAATGATATAAATAATTTGGGACAACTACCGCGGGCGTTGTTGCTGAAAGGCAGTCGCTGGCAAGACGAGATGGCAGAGGCGCGTAGGCACTGGAAAATCAGTGCTTGCGTAGAGCATCTGCAAGAGAATTTTTCCGACAGAACCTTAAATAAAGTGGTAAGGATATGGGAATGGTCTGCCAAGAGAGCGAATAGGGCGAAGGGAGCAAATAAGGCGAGGGGAACAAATAAGGCGAATAGAGCAAATAGAACAAGCAGACAAAGCAAAACGATAAGAAATGAAGATAGAGTTAAGGGATAAAAATAGAATGCGCTATAAATGGCTATGGATAGGGATAGAGCGAGCATGGCTATTGCAGTAAACAGAGGAGCGAAAGGATGATGATTCTCTCGGCAAAATCATAAATAAACCAACTGGCAAGGTTATCGCACTGGCGAACCAGAAAGGCGGCGTTGGCAAGACGACGACTGCGATCAACCTCTCGAGCGCGCTTGCTGCGAAAGGTTGCTCGATTTTAGTAATCGATCTAGATTCGCAAGGCAACGCAACAACGGGCTTTGGTTTGAGCAGTCGCGAAGGCGCGAGTAGCTACGACTTGCTAGCAGGCAGAGCAGTTCTCGATGATTGCCGCGTCCGCACATCGATAGACAAGCTAGAGCTGATACCCTCCTGCATCGACCTTGTCGGAGCAGAGGTTGAGCTGGCAGAACAAGAAGACCGCTTCACACGCCTTAAAAACGCAATTTCGCAAAGCAATATTAACTTCGATTATGTTTTCATAGATTGTCCGCCGGCGCTCGGCTTTCTAACGCTCAACGCCCTATGCGCGGCCGATGCGGTGCTGGTACCACTGCAATGCGAGTTTTTTGCATTAGAGGGCTTAAGCCACTTGCTTAAAACTTTGGCGCGAGTGCGCAAATCGCTGAACTCGAAACTAGAGATAGAAGGAGTTTTGCTAACGATGCACGATTCGCGCAATAACCTCTCGGAGATGATAGTGCAAGACGCACGCTCGCACTTGGGCGACAAAGTCTATCAAACGCTGATACCGCGCAATGTGCGCATATCGGAGGCACCCTCGCACGGCAAGCCGGTTTTGCTGTACGATAGAACCTGCTC
>JABAAS010000031.1:8251-11064 GCA_014238625.1 Alphaproteobacteria bacterium
CATATCGGAGGCACCCTCGCACGGCAAGCCGGTTTTGCTGTACGATAGAACCTGCACGGGTAGCCTTGCCTATGAAAATCTGGCAGACGAGATTCTTACTAAAAGCAAAAACCCTCTAAATAAGGAGTCTGCCTGATGAAGAAAGGCGCGAGCAATTTAGGCAGAGGGCTTGCGGCACTGCTTGGAGACGATCTCAACAAGCTAGAGGATGTCGAGACGGCTAGCGATAAAGAAAGAGACGGCGGGCTAGTAGTCGGACAAGGTAGCAAGGATAGCTTAAAGGCGCATAAACATAGAGGTTTGCTTAGCATAGCGATCAGCGATATAGCGCCGAACCCACGCCAACCGCGTAAAAATTTCGACGATACAAGTTTAGACGAGCTCAGCACTTCGATAAAAAAGAACGGCATCCTGCAACCGCTAATAGTTACGCCAATAGAAAGCTGGGCAGAAAATAGGGATGAAAAAGGCTATAAAGATCAAGGGCATGGAGCAAGCTCTTCGTATGATAGTGAAGTTGAGAGCATCAATGTCAGCTACATCATTGTAGCGGGCGAGCGACGCTGGCGCGCGGCGCAACGCGCAGGTCTGCACGAGGTACCAGCTATAGTCAAACAAGTAGACGAACAGCGACTCTCAGAGATAGCGATAGTCGAAAATATCCAACGCGAAGATTTAACGCCATTAGAGCTAGCGGAAGCCTACAGCTCGCTGATAGAACGTTTTAGCTACAGGCAGGAAGATTTAGCGCAAACGCTGGGCAAAAGCCGTAGCACGATCGCCAATAGCATGCGGTTGCTATCCCTGCCAGCCAGCATTAAGGATAAACTCGCGCATGGCGAGCTGAGCGAGGGACACGCGAGGCTACTAATTGGGCTAGACGAGGCGTTAGCAATGGCAGAGATTTTTATAAAGAAGTCGCTGAACGTGCGCGAGGCGGAAAAGATTGTTAGCAAATTGAAAAAATCTGGTAAATTATCAGACAAACAGGCAAAAATAGAAAAAAACCCTAATTTACTCGCGTTAGAGCAGGAAATTGAGGAGATATTAGGGCTAAAAACGCAGGTTGAGCATGGGAAAAGTGGCGGAGATGCGGGAAAAATCACCATTTTCTATCAAAATGCCAAACAACTAGACCCCTTTCTGCATAAAATTAGGGGGTAGAGGGGTAGAGGGAGGTAAAATAAAAAAACTTTGTTTGTAGTTATTTTTTATGACTACAATAGTATTTAGCGATTGAGCTACCCAAGTTTAGAGACGCGCCAGCGCTGAGGGTAAGAAAATAGCAACTATCGCAACGATGAAGGTGAAAAAGCTATTTGCTTGTAGCTCAGATATACTTGAGGCTACTTGAGGCGGAGCTGCGTGAGTTGTGGAAAACGGACGAAAAAACATAGTCAAGGTATATAAAACACAATAGAAACCACTTGCGAAACAAAAACTAAAGACCGATATTAAAAACTTGAACAAAAGACCAGAGGCAAAGATTTGCAATTTTAAAATATGGCAAAGGGTAGAGTAGGGGTAGAGTAGGGGTAGAAGATATGTAGAAGAGATACGATGGAGACTTAGCTTAGATTGCCTATAAAAAATTACTAATAAATTATTTGGCAGAAAACTTGAAAGGGATTCGAGAAGGGTTTGATAAAACTAAACAGAAAACTAAACGCAACGATTTAGATAAAGCGATTTGAGCGAGCGGGAGATGCTACAGCATGCGAGTTTAGTTTTGCGTTTATTTTTTGCAAGCGAGCGTTACGAAAGCGGCAGAGTGATTTTATCGCGCTGCGTCTAGCGGTTGCTTTGCCTAATCCGGATATAATTACGCCATCGCATCTAGTTTTCTTTTTACAATCTGGCATTTGTCGTTGATTAATATTTCGCCATTGCAACGAGGTCATGTTTTTTCTTTGAAAGGCTCGCTTGCGGCGCAAGAATTTTGGCGCGAAGGTCATCACGACATAATCGAATTCTTTCTGCAGAGCGGTTTCTAGCAGCAGGGGTATTTCGATCACGACAACCCGCGCGCCGATAATACGGCAATGTTGCAGGTATCGCTTGCGATGTAGCGAGACGCGAGGATGTATAAGCTGCTCTAACCAAGCGAGATTGTTGCTATCTTCGTTGCTATTTTGGGCATTATTATCATTTTGTGCGTTGCGGGAGTGCGAATTTTTATAGATATGCTGAGCGAGCTTGCTCCGTATTACATTATTATGAGCGTCTTTTGTGTCTGGAAATCGGAGGAAAATTTGCTGTTTTAGTTTCGCATCCGCAACTAAAATTTTATGGACGACATCGTCGGCACTATGGGTATGCAGACGCAGTTTTGCGAAGGCTTGCAAAGCGAACGACTTGCCTGAGGCGATCGAGCCGGTTAGACCGATGACCAGCATGTTTGTTGCGAGGGTTTATTTCCCCTGAGAGAGTTTTGATTGGTTTTTTTTGTCATGTTTTCGAGATATGTTCTGTGAGTTGTTTTATCAGTGCGGAGTAATTTTTTTGTGAGTTTATTGGATTGATACCGAACCAATCTTCGAACGATATGGCTGCTTGTGCTACGAGCATACCGATACCACCAGCGCATTTCATATTTGCTTTTTTTGCGGATTTCAGGAATTCAGTTTCGATGGGATTATACACGAGATCGTAAGCGAGAGCCTGCTCTGGTTTTTTGACTATCTCGGAGAAGTTTGGAAAAAATTGCTTTTGTTCTTGTTCCCGTTTCTGTTCTTGCTCTTGTTCTTGCTCCCGTTCCAGTTCTTGCTCCAGTTCTTGTTCTTGCTCTTGCTCCAGTTCTTGCTCCAGTTCTT
>JABAAS010000032.1 GCA_014238625.1 Alphaproteobacteria bacterium
ACAAAAGCAAAAGCAGAAATAGGCTAATAGAACTTGAGCACCGAAGATACTAACCATACCTCGCAACCTATAAGAGGCAAGCTAAGCACTCTTGACCTAGCTTATCCTTTCATCGAGGGACTCGCGCAAGGGTTGTTGGCTCAAGACGAATTCGTGAAAACGCCAGCAGCATTGGCTGGCACGCGAATCTTCCTTCCTACTCGCAGAGCCTGCCAAGCATTGCGTAAGGCGTTATTGCGTATAAGCCCAAATAAAGCCGTGTTCTTACCTCAAATGACGCCTCTTGGGGATGTCCTCGGTGATTTCCTCGGTGATTTATTGGAGCAACAAGCAGAAGGCGACGATGATCAATCTTTGCTGTTAGCACTACAGCGGAGGTTGCTGCTACTAGAGTTAGTCGAGCAATGGCAGAGGGTCAAGCCGCAAAAAAAACAACAAAAAATCGAAGAAAGTAACACAGAAAAAAATACCAGCGCGCATACCGCCGTTGCCCTCACTAACGCTCTAACAGCTCTGCGAGACGATCTAATACTCGAGGAAATTGACGCGCACAACGCGCTACAAGCAGCCGCATTAGTGCCAGCATCCTGCGCTAAACATTGGCACGAATCTGTCAAATTCTTGAGAATTATAACTAGCTCTTGGCCGCAATTACTCAAAGAACAAGGCTTGCTAGAGCTATCCGCCGAGCGTGTTAAAAATATAAATAAAGTAGCCGAAAAAATTAAATCTCTAAATAAAAGTGACAACATAGAATGCTCTCAAATAACGAACTCTAATATAATCATCGCCGGCTCAACAGGTAGCGTAAAAGCAACCGCAAGGCTCATGCGGGTCGTGCTCGGATTGCCTAAGGGACAAATCATACTGCCAGGGTGCCCGCTCGCGCTCGTGCAAGACGAAGAGTTATTTAAACTCGCAAGCTCTAAACTAACACATCCCTTTCACGCTTTCGCTAGGTTGTTCAATGCTTGGGATATACCTCTAGCAACGCTCGCATCCTTATTGCGTCCATATCCAGTAGGCGAAGCCGTAAAGGAAAACTCAACCTATCGCTTGCGTAAAAAACTCTTAATCGAAGCTATGGCTGAACGCCCGAACATAGAAAAATGTCTCGACAGCTCGCAAAAAAAAGCCAATCTAAACATCAGCCAAGCTACAAACTTGCGCATAGTAACAAGCATCGATAGGCAGGAAGAGGCCGATATAATAGCTCTATTACTGCGAGAAACCCTCGATGAAAAAAATAAACGCGCAGCACTCATAACTCGAGACAGACAGCTCGCAAAGCATGTGCGGGCAAGGTTGTTGGGGCAGTGGGACTTGCTCATCGAAGACACCGCAACGCGTAACCTATCCTCTAGCACTGCCGCGCGATTGTTCTTGCTATTGCTACAAGCCGTAACGCCAGAACATCTAAACTTGCAAAAACTTGCAGAAAAATCTGCCAGTCAAAGCAACAAATCACCGCAACAATTACCGCCACAGCAATTGCCACCGCAACAATTACAGCCACAGCAATTGCAGCCACAGCAATTGCCTTTGGACATATTTGCTCTGAAAGGCGCAATCGCTTTGCTAGGAATCGAGACCTCCAACGCCTGGAACATATTCGAGACTTTTATACTGCGCAAAACAACTCGGGACGAGCCATGCAGAACTCAACGCGCCGCGCAAGACCTGCTCGAATTGCAACGACTGAGCAACGAAGCCACCTCCCTGCTCAAGCCAAAGCAAATGTTGCTAATCAAAAATCTACTCGCCTCTATGGTAACCTTCGCAAATGTGGTCGCAAGCTCTGACAAGCGTAGCACGCTACTCGAAGCACATCGAAAAGCAAGCGAAGAAGTCGCAGACCTATGTTGCGACAAAGAAAGTCTGCCAGATGAACAACAAAAGCTCGAGCAACAAAAACTCGAGCAAAATTTGCAACAAGACTCCGCTCTATACAGCCTCGAGGGTGGGCAAGCTCTCGCAAGGCTCTATACTACAATCGCGCAAAATTGGCAGAAAAGTCATAGCCAGAGTGCCGCTAACGCATCTATCTCCCCACAAGCATACCGCCAAACTATCGAAGCACTCGTCGCAGCAGAAGCAATGCCAGGTAGATACGCATCGCATCCGCGCCTAGCCATACTAGGACCACTAGAAGCACGCCTGCTACCCTTCGAGCGCGTGATACTCGGTTCTATGGTCGAGGGGGGCTGGCCAGCAGAAAGCGAAAGTAGCCCCTTCCTGCCAAATGCCGTGCGCGAGAAAATCGGATTGAAAAATAACGATTACCGAATTGGCTTGAGCGCACTAGATTTTATAAACTTTGCTTGCTCGCCTCAAGAAGTCTACATCACTCACGCAGAAAAGTTAAACGGACGACCGCAAAGTGCTTCTCGCTTCGTGCAAAGATTAAAAACTCTCGCCGATAAGCATAACGGATTTCGCGACCAAGAATGTGAAAGTAAACTACGCTCATGGCTCGTAGCACTCGAGATGGCTCAAAATAAATCAGACGCTAAATCTCTCTCCCTATCATCAAAAAAACGCATACCCGCACCATGCGTCGAGAGTATAAATCGTCCTAAAACCATAAATCTAACTAACCTCATTGACCTCGTCGATGATCCATACACCATATACGCACGACAAATACTCAAGCTAAAACCATTAGAACCATTGCAACAAGACGCAGAGCAAGCACTATACGGTAGCTTCATTCATAAGTGCTTCGAGACAATCGTAAAAGACTTCTCAAACAACCAACAAAAATCGCTCGATAGGTTACAAGTCGTAGCGGAGAAATCGCTCGCTCTCTATGCTCCTTCTCCATTCCTAGCAGCCTTCTGGCGCGAACCCCTGCAGCGCAGCGCAAGGTTGCTACTACGACGACTCTACGACCTAAAGCCTCAAAAAATTTGGAGCGAGCTCAAAGGCGAATATAATGTAAAGCTCGAAAATGGGCAGAGCATCAAAATCAAAGCCAGAGCCGACCTCATAATACAGAGAGAAGAAATCGCAGGAGGGGGACTAGTTATAATCGATCACAAAACAGGTACTATCCCTCTCAAAAAAAATCTAATCGCTTTAGAACAACCACAGCTATTGCTCGGCGCTTGGATGCTACAAAAAGGCGCCTTCGGCAATGTCTCCGAGTTCAAGAGCGCTCGCGCCGAAGCACCGCACGCTAGCTACTGGAGGTTTTCCGGTAAGCAAGACGAAAATAAAACTCTAGAGATTAACGAAGGATTACTCGCCCTCAAAAAAGATCAAAACGCTATCTACGAATCTATACAAGAGCTCTACGACGAATGCTATCAACACTACTTTGCTTTGCTAAAACATTTCAGTAACTCAAACACTCCCTACGACGCAAGAGAGCTTAACAGCGACAGAGCTCGTTTCGATGCCTATGCGCATCTCGCTCGCAGGCGCGCCTGGGCGCAAGGAATAGACAACGAGGAGAGCAATATGGCAGGGCTAGAAGAATGACAGAGAAAACTCTAACCCCAAACAATACTTCCACTACTTCCCATGCCTCCCATGCATCCCATGCAGCGAATAATAGGGATAACCTAAGCACCGAACTACCTCTGCCAAACGAAGAGCAAAAGCCAGCATTGAAAGAAACGCAAAGCAGCTTCTGGGTAACCGCATCCGCAGGCAGCGGTAAAACCATGCTACTAACTCAAAGGTTCTTGGCTCTGCTGCTATCAGGCGCAGCGCCTGAAAGAATACTATGCCTAACATATACTCGCGCAGCAGCAGCAGAAATGTCAGTGCGAATTTTACAGGCTCTACACGAATGTAGCGAAGAGACTAAAGCGCGAGAAATATACAAAGCCTTCTTCGACAAGCAGCCCAACAACGAAGAAATACTACGAGCTACAGCTCTCTATACAAACAGTCTCGATTGTCGGGGCGGGTTGCGCATAATGACATTTCACGCGTTCTGCCAATCCGTATTAGGTCAATTTCCTCTGGAAAGTGGGGTCTCGCCCAAATTTCGGCTCGCTCAACAAGGGCGGCGCGAGCAGCTGAAAAGCGAACGCCCATTCGAAGCTCCAGAAAGCACAGAGCCACTAACTCAAGAAAAGCTAAACCATATCAACGCAACCATGAAAAACGATAGGTGTCTAGAGCTCGCTGCCGATGTCGCACAGCATTATCGTTCTGCTAAAAAAATAACTCTTATGCGAGCGCAATTAGCTAAATTCTTCCAAGTGTCTGGACAAACCTTCCAGCCATGCAAAAAAGAAACTCTGCTAGAAAAATCCGCTATAAAAATTGACCAGCTCGAAAGTATAAAAGAGCTCTTACTCGCCTTGCCAGAGCTAAGCTCGCAGGATGCAAAGCGTTTGCAAAAAATTCAAAACTTCCTGCAATCTCACCAGCAAGCAGAAAAAGAAGATTTGGCTGAACTCTACCTAGATGTGTTCCTCAACAGCAATCGAACGCTTGGCGCAAGAGGATTGTTTACAAAAGCAACTACAGAAAAACTCGGCGAGGATAATGCAAACCTCTTGCAACTTGAAGCTGCTCGTCTAGCCGAAGCATATAGCCATTATTATCGCGAGCAGATAGCCTATCTAAACTTGGCTCTTTACGACCTTGCGCAAATGCGCACGCAGGCTCTCGAAGAAAATAAAAAACGCAAAGCGCAGCTCGATTTTGACGACCTCATCGATAAAACAGAAGAGCTCTTTTCGTCAGAACTAACGCCGTGGGTGCTCTATAAGCTCGACGGTAGCTTCGATCATGTGCTCATCGACGAAGCGCAAGACACAAATAGCGCCCAGTGGAATATCGTTGAAAAATTAACCGAAGAAATATTCTCAAACCAAGCTCTTACACCACAAGAAAAACGCATTCCGCGATCGCTCTTCGTCGTCGGGGATGAAAAGCAGTCGATATATAGCTTCCAAGGCGCAAATCTAGAGCGCTTTATCGAAGCTCGGGAAAAATTTCGTGCTCGCGCAACATTCGCGCAACTGCCCTTCCACGAAAAAACTCTCTCATATTCTTATCGTAGCCTCGCGCCAGTGCTAAAAGCCGTAGACCAAACCTTCGCTCACAGTAATATGCTAGAAGCATTGCAAGCTACAGATCAGCGCAGTCCAGACTTCGTAGCTCAAAAAAAGCCCTTGCTACATCGAGCCCATAGGCAACAGCAAGGAGGAAAAGTATCTCTACATTGTCTAGACTTGGAAAATACAACTCTACAAAAAAACGAGCAGAAAAACGAGCAGCTAGGCGTCTCCGCAAATAATACAGAGGCAAAAAAAAATCTTTGGGCAGAGCGAATTACAGACTTTGTACAAGAAAATATACTCGGAGCGCAAACTCCAAAACAATCCGACACAGCAAGCAGCACGCGAGTGCAACCGGGCGACGTCATGATCTTGCTGCGAAAGCGCGAACATATGCAGAGCCTGATTAACCTATTCACCGAAAAAGGTTTGCCTTGCGAAGAAATCGATAAATTCAAACTCGTAGATACAATCGAGGCGGAAGACATGCTCGCATGGATACGCTACTTAGTACAGCCAGAAGACGAGCTTAATCTCGCAAGCCTGCTAAAATCTCCGTTCCTAAATGTCTCGGAAGAGTTATTGCAGGAACTCTGCCTTGCTCGCTTAGCCGAAAAAAATAACCTGCGCGCACAACTGCGACTAAGCCAGAACTCGCAATTGCGCAAATGTAGCCAATGGCTCGATAAATCGCAAGCTCTCGCTCGCAAGCTCTCGCCCCTCGAGACGCTTAGGTTGCTACTCGATAGTCCATGCCCCACCGCAAACTCTGGAAACGCCGCACTAATACAAGCTCATTCCAGCGCCGCGCGAGACCCCATTGTAAATCTATGCGAAGCCGCACTCGAGTTCGAAAAAAATAACAGCGGCATATCCCTAGCGCAATTCCTGCAACATATCGAAAGCCTCGATATCGAAATAACTCGCGAAAGTCTAGCTCGTCCGAAAAATAAACTGCGCCTGATGACTATTCACGGCGCAAAAGGGCTCGAAGCTCCTATCGTCGTACTACCTCTTATGAAAGCAAAAAGTCAAAACAAAGAAAATCTAAAGCTGAAAATAAGCGAAGAGAACGATAGTCTCTCTATATACTTACCAAAAAAAGCTGTCGAAGTTTTGGAAAATACAAAATTAGGTAAAGTCCTGAAAGAGCAAAGGCAGAAGCAAATCGACGACGCAGAAAAAGAAGAAAAACGTCTGCTATATGTCGCAATGACGCGCGCTCGCGATCAACTCGTCGTGCTCGCTCCGCAACTAGAGCTCACAGAAAAAGGCAAGCCTAAAGCAGAAAATCCTTGGAGCGAAATAATTAGAAATACAGCAAAAAGTCAAAATTGGCTCGTAAAAGAAGAAAAAAACGATCAACATTATACCCTCGTAGCCACAGCAGAGGAAGCCACAGTAGCGCAAGGAAGTGCAGCGGAAGCCACAGTAGCGCAAGGCACAGTAGCGGAAGTCAGTAGCGAGCATACGCAATCCTCAACTGATAACTCCCTAGGTAAAACCGATAGCCTCGCAGAAAAAGTGAGTCCTCTCTCTCCCCCTCTCTCTCAACCTCCGCTGCCATCTTTCCTATTCTCAACAGCTCCAGCAGAGCAACCGCCCGCACAAACGCGCGCCGCATCAAAGCTCGTCCCCCATAGTGCCAGATCGTCAGATGAACTATCAGATGAACAGCCAGAAGAACAATCCTCCGCCAAGCTAACTCCGCGCAAACGAGGGCTGCTAATACACCAGCTAGTGCAGAAACTCGCGCAAGCCGAAGATAACTCCGCGCAAAAATCGCTAGCGCGTGCCTGGCTCGCACAAGCTCTAAAGTCATTCAAGCAAACAGAACTCGAGCGCAAGAATGCCCTAGAAGAATGGAGCGAAAAAGCCGAACGCCTAATCGATAACTCTCATTTCTTCAGCAAACCCCTAACAACGCGCTTCGAGACAGAAATATTAGGAAACTATAATGGCTTGGAAATCATCGGTAGAATCGACTATTTGCAAGAAAATAATAACTCTATACTCTTCGGAGACCTGAAAACTGACCTGTCCATATCGCAAACTCTGCCGCAAGCATACGCATCGCAAATGGGAGCATACCTCGCCCTGTTGCAAAAAATCTATCCACACAAAAACATAACAGCGTATATACTATGGTTCGAAAATGCTGAAATACAAAAGCTGGGCGCAAAAGAACTACCCAAACCCATATCCACGCTTGACGAAAGACAAACTATAAGCAACCATGCGAAAGGACAAATACTAAGCTAAAGGAGCAGGCTATGAGCGTTATACATGTGTCGGACAAAAACTTCGCTAAACAAGTGCTGGAATCAGATAAGCCAGTGCTAGTCGACTTCTGGGCCGAATGGTGCGCACCCTGTAAGGCAATCGCACCAATGCTAGAAGAAATCGCCGAAGAGCGAGGCGATGAGCTCGTCATCGCTAAAATGAATATCGACGAAAATCCAAATACTCCACAAGAATATAAAATTCGCGGGATCCCAACTCTGCTCCTATTCAAAGGCGGAAAACGAATCGCAATCAGCGTCGGAGCGCAAGCTCGAGATACACTAGATGCTTGGTTGCAAGAGAATCTATAATAGCGAATCTCTAGTAGTAAAACTCTAGTCTAGTGCTCGCGAGAGCTACACATTAAAGCGGAACAGTAAAACCTCGTTCTCCGCAACGATGTAGTCTCTGCCCTCTTGGCGAACTTTGCCCGCCTCGCGCGCCGCCTCAAAGCTCTTATACTCTAACAGAGTCGTGTAATCTAGCGTCTCGGCGCGGATGAAGCCTTGTTGAAAATCGCTGTGAATCTTGCCAGCAGCGTCATAAGCACTCTCTCCCTTGCGAAGAGTCCAAGCGCGTACCTCCTGCTTGCCCGCCGTGAAAAATGTAAGCAAATCTAATAGCTCAAACAAAATCTTCGCAGCACGCTCAAGACCGCTCGCTTGATCAGGGTTAGCAAGCAAGCTCTGGCGATCCTCGCGCGTCATGCCAACTAGCTCCGCCTCAACCAAAGCCGACATGCATATCAGCGAAGCTCCATCTTGACTAGCCTTCGCCTCCATCGCCTTGACAAAAGACGCCTCGTCCGCTCCCCCCTCCCCAACATTGCAAACGTAAAGCATCGGTTTGGCACTCAACAAGCATAGGCTCTTGAAAAACTTAAAGTCCTCCTCGTCTATCAACCCATCCGCAAGCAGACTGCGCGCAGGCTTGCCATCATTCAAAGAAATCGACAATCGCTCTAGCAATGCCTGCTCGCGTTTCAGCTCGCTGGAAGCTCCCCCGCGAGCACGTTTCTTATGCTGCTCAAAAATAGGTTCCAGGCGGGCTAAATCAGAAAGCAAGAGCTCCGTTTCCAAAAGCTCCGCATCCCGAAGAGCATCAGGCTGCTCCTCAACATGCAAAACACGTGATGAGGAAAAACAACGCACCAAATGTAATAGCGCATCTACCTCTCGAATATGAGAAAGAAATTTATTACCTAAACCCTCGCCCCTAGAGGCTCCTCTAACAAGACCCGCAATATCAACTATTTCAATAAAATTCGGAATAGACTTATCCGGCTCTATGCAAGAAACTAACTTAGTAAAAGCATCGCTAGGAACAGCAATGCGACCGCGGTTAGGCTCGATCGTACAAAATGGATAGTTCTGAACATTGGCAGCCTCCGCTGCTAGCAATGCGTTGAAAAGCGTAGACTTACCTACATTAGGCAAGCCAACAATCCCACATGAAAGTCCCATATAATAAACTCTTGTTGCTAAACTATATTCAATTAAAAATATCTAAATATATTTCATAACTTAAGAAGAGAGCTATCCGAAGTAGACAAGGCAAAGCTCGATACAAACTCCTCTAAGCCATTCCGCCGCTCGCGCTTACAGCGCTCCGCTTGTAAAATCGAGCGCAATGAAGTAAAGGCTCGTTCTAAATCATCATTAATTACAACATAATCATATTCTACATAATGTTTAATTTCTTCGGCAACTCGCTCAAGGCGTAAATCTAACTCTGAACTACCATCTCTGCGCCGCGTAACTAATCGCCGTTCTAGCTCGGCGCGCGAAGGAGGTAGTAAAAATACACGCACAACTAGCTCGGATGCCATTTGCTCGTATATTTGCTCAGCTCCTTGCCAATCGATATCGAATAGAACATCGATGCCCTCTGCCAACGCCGCGCTCACTGGTGCATGCGGGGTTGCATAAAAATTGCCAAAAACCTCCGCCCATTCTAAAAACTCGCCGCGCTGCTTGCGCTCGTGAAAGGTCTCCTCGTCGATGAAGTGGTAATCCTCGCCATCAACTTCGCCTGCTAGCTGCGGTCTTGTCGTGCAAGAAACAGACATACGAAGAGAAGGCGTTTTGTCGTTGCTAGACTCCTGCTCGCTTGCAAGCAACCTGCGCGCGAGTGTCGTCTTACCCGTGCCAGAGGAAGATGATATAATAAACAAGAAGCCTTGTCTCAAAGAGTTTTGCCGAGCGTTGTTATTAATCATTATGATATTTATGGTAATTTTTTATGGGCATAAATGTATATTCAATTAATTATGTTATATAAAGTCTATTTAAAGTTAAGCCATCTCGATTATGCTCTTAGCCTGCGCCCAATCTAATCGGCGCCTATACTTGCCATCGCTACGCAATCCTCGATAAGCCGTTAGAAAAATATCATGCGTTTTCTCGCGGAAATTAGCTAGCTCCTTATTAACCTTGTTTATAAATTGTCTGCTAATAGAGAAATCACCATCGATTATAGTGATTGCACGACTAGATACATCTATATTATAACTCGCAACCTCATGCGCCGAGCAGAAACGAATAGAAGCTCCCTTCGTGTTGTCCAATGCAAATAAACCCAAGGCTCCATTAGGAGCGTTAAAGCGAATCCTCTTTTGCCTATCGGTAGCTGGAATGTAGCTTCGCAAGCTATTATAGCAGCCCAAGTAATCGTCGTTGCGGTAAAGGCGAACATCTTTGCTAGATGTTGGCGCAAACATCGCCAAGCCAACAGGGTGAACCGTATCGCAAAATAGATCTCCAGTCAAAGACACAAATGACTCGCAACGCTGATAGAACAACTCAAAGCGCGTGAAGGAACGAATAAAAGACTCCGGGATCAATGCCGCTACATAACCGCAATGCAGCAAGCATAGCTCAAGTGCTTGCTTGTAGAGATCATCGTGCACACAATCGGGCGGGAAAGGTAGTCCGCGCATCGTAGCAGAATTACGCGCAAGCCAAGGCGGATTCGTAACGCATACATCAAAGCCCTTAGGGAAGTCGCGCAAAGTATCGCGCCTGCTAACAGCTCGCCCAGCAGGCGCAATATCGTAAGCCTTGCTGCTGTTGCCCAATAAACCTACGCTCGCTAATTTATGCAGTAAGTCTCCTCGTCCAGCAAAAGGCTCTAGCAAGGTCGTATTTTTCAAGTTAGCTCGCTCTGCCCAATCTCTAAAGGCTCGAAGAGCAAAAGGATTAGCCAACCCCGCCGTGAAGTAACAACCTCGCGCACGTTTCTTTGCTACTCTCTGTACATCCGTTGCTAAAATATGCTTATCCTTGCTCATCTAAATCTCAAACACATAGAATATCCTATTACCATGCTTCGTTCAATCATACGCCCTTTTGGATTTTCGCCGCAAAAAAGCCGTCCATACCTCCCTTGTCCTTTTCAAAAAATGGCAAAGTCCGTAGGAAACCATCGGGCGTGATGAAATTATCTCGACCAAAAACTTCCTCGCTCGTGAAAGATATAACGCTCGCTCCTTCCAGCTCCGAAAGGCAAGACTCTAGCACTCCCTCACCCTCCTCGCGCTGTAATGAGCAACAAGAATATACAAGCACCCCCCCGCGCGCAACAGAACGCCAAGCAGCTCGCAACATACGGCATTGCAAATGATGCAAGCGCTCTACCTCTTGCGGAGTCTTCAAGTGCAAAATGTCCGGATGACGCCTGATCGTGCCAGTACCA
>JABAAS010000033.1 GCA_014238625.1 Alphaproteobacteria bacterium
GAGGGACAAGCTGCGCATTCGATTTCGTGTAGCTCTTGACTATCGATCTTTCCGCTGGCGTGCTCGCCGACTGCCTCGAAGACATCTTGCACGGTTATGTTTTTGCCCTTATGCAGTCCTGGCAAAATAGAGCCGCCATAGATAAATACTGATGGCACATTCAGGCGTAACATTGCCATCATCATACCGGGTAGTGACTTGTCGCAACCTGCGACTCCGACGAGTGCATCGTAGCAATGTCCTCGCATAGTTAGCTCGACCGAATCGGCAATGAGATCTCTGCTGACGAGCGAGGACTTCATGCCTTGATGTCCCATTGCAATACCGTCTGTAACTGTAATCGTAGTAAACTCTCGCGGCGTGCCACGAGCTGCCTTGACGCCGAGTTTCACGGCTGCAGCCTGACGAGCTAGTGTAATGTTGCAAGGAGCTGCTTCGTTCCAACAAGATACGACTCCGACGAAGGGCTGCGCTATCTCCTCTTCGGTCATTCCCATAGCGTAATAGTAAGAGCGGTGAGGTGCGCTTTGCGCGCCAACGCTAACATGGCGAGAGGGCAGATGCGATTTATCGCGTACAGGATTTTCGGCAGACGTAGGTAGTATGGACATAGATTCTCCTCAACGAGTTTTTAACGAGTGATTTTAGTATTCTGACTTTCTGCTGATAACTTTGTCTCTTTAGCTACTTTTTCGGCTATTTTTTCTTCCAAGCGATGGTACCGCAGCTGCTACGGCGGTATTTTTTGCGAATGGAGTCGCAAACATCTTGAGCTGCTTCGTTATTGATATAGGGGTGAGCGTATAGAGCATAGACGATTCCTTGCGCTGCGTCGTTTCTGCGTATTATATCATATCTTCTGCCAGAAAATAGCGTTGCGAACTCGCCGCTGAGTTTCTGCCACTCTTGTCGCGCTTGTGAGAGGGATGGGTATTCGCCTAGTTGCACTGCGCTAGTGGTATCTTTTGGCGCGTCTTTTGGTTCGTTGGAGTTGTTGTTTTCGTTGCTATTGGGTTGTGTCTGCTGAGGCGAGGCTGTTTCGCTCTCGGGAGAAGACTCTTTTGTGTTTTGGCTAGAAGATTCTTGCGGAGTTTTTAGCGGAGCGCTCTCGCCCTCCAGCGACCCAGATTCTCGCGAGTCCGCTCCCTGCGGACTTGCTCCCTGCGGACTTGATTCTTGCGGCTCTGTATTTTGCGATGGAGCTGGTGCGAATTGCGGTAGCACTGGCACTTTTTGCAAGTTTTGTTTTCTAAGCTCTTCCTCGAGGATTCGTTTCAGAGGGTTGCTCAAGGTTTCTTCACTTGTGCTTTGCTTTGGCTTTGAATCGAGTTGCGGAGCGAAGAAATCGACTGGCGGTTGCGCAAACGGCAGCGGGTTTATTGGCACTAGCTCTGGAATGTATGGAGTAGCTTCCTGCTCTCCTGGCTCTAATGGCAGAGGCTCTAGTTGAGGCTCTATCCCATCAGAGCGTCGAGTTTGCTGATAGACGACCCCTGCGTTTGATGCGTATGATATCAAACTTCTTTTCACCAGTGGCGCGAGACCTAGTGCGGGCGTTTGAAACTCGACTACGCGCGCTAGTGCTGGCGAGTATTTATAGATTAGTGACTCGCCATTGATTCTTTGACATAGGACGGCGAAGGTATCGAATATGCCAGCGGGAGTATTTGTTTTTTGTTTGTCGCCGACCACGCAACGCCAGCTCAGGCTTCTTCTTTTGCCATCGAAGGAGGAGCTTTCTACGAACTTCATGGTTTTGCCTTTTTTCAGAGGGAACAGACTTCCGCGTATTTGTGTAATGTTGCGTCTTCCCTGCCCGTATCGTTTGCTCTCCCATGCGAGTGCGGGCAAGAATGGATTAGTGCTAGTTTCCATTTTTTCGGCGAACTCGCTTTCCCACAATAGACGGTCTCCGATTATATCGGTTATTTGCCATGTAGTTTGTGGGTTGTCGTATGTATAGGTATCCCCGATGGAGTATCTTTCTTCGTCTGGCAGCTTGATAATCCCTGCTCTGTATAGTTTTTGCTCTGTTCGCTGTGCGCGCGCTTCTTCGTCCAGCTTGGCACAAGCGGCGCTATAGACGAGTGCTAGCAAGCAGGCAGACAATGTTATTAGCTTACGCACGGTTATTAGCTTACGCACGAGGCTTTGTATTTGCGTGAGACATATCTAGGCATACTTTTACTGGAGATTGATTATTAGCACAGCTTGCGAGTTTTGTCTTTGTCTGGCAGGGTTTATAGGAGCAAGAAACATGCCTATTTTTTGCCTATTTTTTGCCTATTTTTGCGATGATGAGCTTACAGATAGAGGAGGATAGGGTAGGGTATTCCCGCGCCCCTCTGCTCGTTGATCTATCATGTAGCTCGCCTCTTTTTTCGCAACAACACATAACGAGCACCCGCGCCGCCATCTTTGTTATGCGCTAAACAATGACTCAAGACGAGCTCCCGCAAGCCCTCGCTATTCAACAACATCGGTAAATCATCGCGCAATAACCCCCGCCCCTTGCCAGTTATAACTAATAGACAACGAGCTCCGCTCGCAAACCCGCGAGGGATTTTCTCTCGCAAAACCGCTGCCGCCGCCGCGCGAGTCATACCATGCAGATCGATAGTAACCTCAATCGGAATAGCCCCGCGTCGCAACCTTTGCGCCAATCGACGATGCAAACCGCCAATTTGTTGCTCAGCCCCTAAATCTTTATTTTCTAAATCTTTAGCTGTTAAATCTTTAATCCCTGCATAACTTTGCGCAATACTCGCAATACTATAGGTTTGTCTAACTGCTTCAGAGCTAGAGATTGTAGATAATTTAGTCTTATCACTAGTGGCAGTATTAGTATTATCCCCAGCTATAGTTTTCTCTGGCGTAGTTTCTTGTCGTCCCCAGCCTTGCTGCTTTTTTGCAATTTTTTGCGAGCGACGCTTAATATCGCCCCATAGCTTTTTTCCATCCTCATCTTTCATAAGCAAGTTTTAGCTTTAGCCAAAACCTATGTCGAACTCTGCGAGCACTGGCGCATGGTCGGAAGGTCTGTCCCACCCTCGCGCCTCCTTTAGCACTGTCACGCCTTTGAGATGCGGAGCGATTACCTCATTCGCCCAAATATGATCTAGCCTTCTGCCATAGTTTTTCTCGCGCCACTGGGGTTGTCGATAGCTCCACCAGCTATATAGTTTTTCTGCAGGCGGATGTACTACGCGCATCACATCGCACCATCCGCCGTTTTCTCGCGCTTTTTCAAACAGAGCAATCTCCTCCTCGGTATGAGATACGACACGCTCCTTGAGCATTTTTTCGTGCGCCCAGACATCGTTCGGCAAGGGCGCAATGTTCAGGTCGCCGAGCAATAGGCTAGCAATTGTCGAGCGTTCCTCTGCCTGCTGCGCGCCGTTTTTTCCATTATCGAGTTTATTTTTACTGAATTTACTAGACATCTCCTCGACGAAGTCGAGCTTATGCCGAAATTTTTCACTTACCTTAGCATCGGCGATATAGCCCCCTGCTGGCACATATACATTGTCAATCGAGATAGTTTTACTTTTTGCGCCACTGCTATTTTTGTTATTTTTCCCTTCGAGCTTGATGCGGGCTGCTATATGTCGGCAGTCGCTTTTGCCGCAAAAGTTTAGGTGCGAGACCTCAAGGATAGGCTCACGCGACAAGATAGCGACTCCGTTGTAAGACTTTTCACCCCGCACTGCCCTATGAGTAAAACCCAAGTTTTCAAAATCTTGGTGCGGGAACTGGCTGTCTTCGACTTTTGTCTCCTGCAAGCATACTATGTCTGGCTTGAGCAGTTGCACGATTCTAGAAAACGCTACGAGTCGCAAGCGAATAGAGTTAACATTCCAAGTAACGATACGCAGTTTGTCTGTTTGCTGAAACATAATACTCGAGAGCATAGCACGAGCTTTGGTCTAACATGTAGCTCTTGGCATGCTTTTTGCTGTTCTAGAGCCAGAGCCTTTAGTTTTGGAATTTTTGTTTTTAGGAGACTATTCTTCTCTTAAGGACTAAATAAAGGGAGCGGACAAGTTATGTATTTCACCTCGCCTATTAAGAAGTTACTTCGCGTGTTGCTATTTATCGGCATCAGCATATTTTTATCGATTGTCCCTTTGCGCACGGCACGCGCTTGGTATGTAGGTGTCGATGGCTTTTACGGAGCGGTCGGCGTTGATACATTGATCGACGATATAGTTATATTAATCGATGCTGGTAAAAACCTTCAGCATGGCGGAGGAGCGAGGTTTAACTTCGGCTTTGGTAAAAAATGGGTTACGGAATTTTCTGTTGGAGTCTATCAAGGTCGTATCTTCGAGATAGTAAACGAAACTACCGATCAAGAGATAATCCGAGATTTTTTGAGCGACTTCGTCGGAGGCGAGCGTTTAGCACTTTCCTTGACAGCTGCATTAGGCGGAGTGCGCCGTCAAGCTCCCCAGACCTATGTGACTTTGAGCATGGAGGGTCGTTATTATGTTTTGGGTGATTTTGCCTACGACCCGGATGTTCCGAACGACATCTTTTTTGGGCTCGGTGGCGATTGGGTTGTCCCTAGTTTTTGGGAGGGCTCGGACTACCTATCGGTTGTGCCGTCGATGAAGTTAGTGGGTGGCTATACGCGCCGTCTAACGCGCTCGCTATTTATGGAGATTGGTGCCGAGATATTTGTCGTTCCCACTCCGCCAGCTAATGTCTTTAATATGCGACTAGGTTTGAAATATGCCTTCTAGCTGGAGAAAAATCTGGCGAAAAGCCAAAGTTGTTTCTTCTGCTAGTGCTCTGACAAGAGTTTTTTTAGCATCGAGCGCAACGGCTCTGCTATTAGCTCCACCCTTGCTACCTTCGGCACGAGCGATAGAGTTAGGTACTTCGTTTGGCTATGGTGCCCTAGGCTACGATGGTCTCGCGCCCTATATGAAGGCGTCCATGTCCTTCGGCAAACGCTTTGTGATAGACTTTAATGGCGGCTTAGTTTTTGCCAATAAAAACATAGGTTTTTCCAACTTTGGTAAGATCGTAGCAGTGCAAGATGAGATTAAAGATGTTAGAAAACCTAGTGGTAATGTTCTCTACACTGTCGGTATGGATATTCGAGTTTTTGTTCGCAAGGGCGACTCTCGACATAACGCCTATCTTGGCGGCGGAGTTGATTGGCTACCGCAGCTAGAAACTTACTACCCTGGCGTTAAGATATTGACTGGCTACCAGCTATCGTTGCTAAAGAAGCGTAGCTTGAACTTGCGTTTTGGTGCGGAGTATTACCTGTATGGTGTCGTTCCAGTAAATGCTTTGACTATCACTACCGCGCTCAGCTACCGCCTCTAGTAGCTAAATGGAGGATTTTTAAACGATGCGTTTTCCAGCTCCCATTACCCCAATGTTGACAAGGTTTTTCTCAAGGTTTTTCTCAAGGTTTTGCTTAAGATTTTGCTTGAGTGCGTTAACCTGCTCGCTACTCTATTTATCGCAGCCGCAAGCAGCGCATGGCTGGTTTATGTCGCTAGAAGGAGCGGTCGCTCCGTTGTCCACCCCGCTCAACGGCAGGATCAAGGTAGGCGGTGGCGGAGTTGTGAGGCATTTTCTTTTCGAGGGCTCGGTTTCTAACATTCCCGTCCCGAATGTAACCCTCTACGATGGCTTGGCGCAGGAGACGATAGAAGACTATCCAGTTTTTCTAGGACTAGAAGGACGCTACTACTTCCTCGCGCCTACCGCTTTAACAAAACGGCATGATTTTTACATGTCGCTAGGAGCGGACTTCCCTATTTTAGCGCAAAGCTTTATCCCCGCCTTCAAGGTAGGAGGCGGCTACGCGCTGAAGGTGCATCGTCGGATCGTTTGGGAGTTAGGCGTTGATTACTACTTTTACGGAGCCCTTACCAACGCGCTTTATGTAGGCTCTGGCATTAAAGTTATTTTTTAGGCTCTTTGCCCTAGATTTATTTCAAGGACTCGTCTAAAAAGCGAGCTTAGAAAGGAAGCATCTCGTGCTATAGAAGTCGTATGGTATCTTATGTGCATACGCTTATGTTTCAAGGCGTCGATGCGCGTCGCGTAGAGGTGCAGGTAGGTCTGACTGGCGGACTACCGAGCTTTAGTATAGTTGGTCTAGCGGACAAGACTGTAGGAGAATCGCGTGAGAGGATTCGCTCTGCGCTTGCGCATTCTGGCTTGTCCTTACCGCCGAAGCGTATCACTGTAAACTTATCGCCAGCGGACTTGACCAAGGAAGGTAGCCATTTTGACTTACCGATAGCTCTCTCGCTTTTGGTAGCGTTAGGCGTTTTAGATCAGGAAAGTATCGAGCCATACTTCGCCCTTGGCGAGTTGAGTTTAGACGGACGTCTGCTACCGGTAGCTGGTATTTTATCTGCGGCTTTGGCAGCGCATGGGTATGGCAAAGGTTTGCTCTGCCCTTCGTCGAACGGTGGTGAGGCAGCTTGGGTCGGCGACTTGCCGATAATTTCGGTTGATTCTCTAGCGGAGGCTTTAGAGCAGTTGCGCGAGCCTCTCATGGTTAGTCGTCCGCAACGCAGTCAGGGCTATTCCAGAAAGACTTGGCATGATTTTTCAGACTTGAAAGGGCAGGAGAGTGCTCGGCGTGGCGTTGAGATAGCAGCGGCTGGCGGGCATAACCTATTGATGCTTGGAACCCCTGGCGCTGGCAAGTCGATGCTTGCCGAGCGGCTACCGACGATCTTGCCGCCGATGACCGCCTTGGAGATACTGGAGACGGCGCGCATTCAATCGATCGCGGGAGCTTTTGTCAACGATGGGGATGAGGCGAGAAGAGGGCTCGGCGGGGGACATGGTGATGGAGCGAGCGGCGGAAGCGGCGGAGGACCTAGCGCACAGAGACCCTTTCGCTCGCCGCATCACTCAGCCTCCTTGCCAGCTTTAGTTGGTGGCGGGCGCAACGCGCTACCTGGCGAAATATCGCTTGCGCATAATGGCGTCCTCTTCTTAGACGAGCTACCGGAGTTCTCGCGTCAAGCATTAGAGGCTTTGCGTCAACCCTTGGAGAGCGGCACGATCTCTGTTGCCCGCGCGCACGCGCATGTGACATATCCTGCGCGTTTTCAACTCATAGCAGCGATGAACCCTTGTCGCTGCGGCTATCTCGACGACCCTAAGCGTAGCTGTCGCAAAGCACCTCTATGCGCAGAGGATTACCAAAAGAAAATATCCGGTCCGCTGCTCGATCGCATCGACATATTCTTAGGCGTGCAGGCGGTTGAACCCTACCATCTCTCGCCGGGCAAGGGCGGTGAAAGCTCGGAAGTGATAGCCGCGCGAGTTCTACAAGCGCGCGAGCTACAAATCGCTCGCTATAGCTCGCATCCGAAGCTCAAGGGAGTCTCTTGCAATGCGCGTCTTCCTGTAGGCGAGATCGAAAATTTGGTTGATATCAACAAGGAGGCATTGGCGATACTGCAGGAGGCAGCCGAAAGTTTTTCTCTCTCGGCGCGTGGTTACTATAGGACGCTACGCGTAGCGCGCACGATAGCAGACTTGGCAGGGCGTGGGACGGTCGCGAAAGACGAAATTTCGGAAGCATTATCGTTTCGCAGAGTATCCATCAAGGACATGCATCCCACCTTGCATCCCACCTTGCATCCCACCTTGCATCCCACCTAAGTGCATTCACCCAAATCCCCCCCTAAATCCTTTCTCTAATCTTTTCTCTAATTCCTTGCGCGAGTCTACAAAAACGACTATACAATAGGGTTTATTTACAACATTTTTCTATCAAGGGATAGGCTTTGCGGAGGCGTTAGATGAGCTCAGAACGAGATTCTGCACCAGAGCAACAAGCTCGCCCTACCTCGCCACACTTGCAGATATATCGCTGGCAATGGACGATGGTGTTCTCGATAACCCATCGCCTGACGGGGCTGTATATTTCTGCTGGCATGGTTTTTTTGAGCTTTAAGTTGTTGACGCTGGCCTTTGGTGATGCGGGAGACTTCACTTACCTCGTAATGTTCGGTCACCATCCACTCTTTTTTGCAATGAAGGTTATCTTCACTTGGACTCTGCTCTACCATATGCTGAACGGAGTGCGCCATCTAGTATGGGATAGCGGAGCAATGTTAGGTCTTGTTTCTGCGCGAGCCTCTGGCTATATCGTGGCACTGCTATCGGTCGTCTTTAATCTGCTCTATTGGATTTGAGACGATGTTGCGTTTTTTGCTACATTTATTCATTCCCCATAACGATAGAAGCGGGCGCGCCCATTGGGTAGCACAACGTTTGAGCGCGATTATTTTGCTACCCCTATACGTATGGCTGCTATTGGTAGCCATGCCCACGGCGAGCAACGCTGGTTACGAAGAGTTATTGCTCTGGATGGGCGAGCCGATGAACTCTATTTTTATCGTATTGACGATTTTTTTCTCGATGCGCCATATGTCTTTTGGCTTGGAGTCTATAATAGACGACTATATAGCAGACCCGTTTTACAACCGCGTTGCGTTATTAGCGATGCGCTGGGGTACTCTTCTTTTGGCTGTTAGCGTTCTTGGCGCGAGCATCAAGATTTTTCTAGACTACTAATCGAGACTGACTCAAGCATATGCCAACTCCTGCCTACGATATAGTTGATCACTGTTACGATGTGCTGGTAGTTGGAGCAGGAGGCAGTGGCTTGCGAGCTACTCTTGGTGTTTTGGAAGGAGGCTTCAGCACTGCCTGCATCACGAAACTATTTCCGACACGCAGCCATACTGTAGCTGCGCAAGGAGGTATTTCAGCCTCGCTTGGCAATATGGGCGAGGATCACTGGTCTTGGCATATGTATGACACGGTTAAGGGCTCTGATTGGCTTGGCGACCAAGATGCGATCGAGTATATGGTTCGCGCTGCCGTTGATTCGATAGTCGAGCTAGAGCATTACGGCATGCCATTCAGTCGCACGGAGGATGGGAATATCTACCAGCGTCCTTTTGGCGGCATGACGACGAACTTTGGCAAGGGACCAGCTGCTGAGCGCACTTGCGCTGCTGCCGACCGCACGGGACATGCGATGCTGCATACGCTCTACCAGCAATGCTTGAAGGGCAACGCGGCTTTTTTCATCGAGTATTTTGTCCTCGACTTGTTGATGGACGATGATGGTCGTTGTTGCGGAGTTTTGGCGTGGAATTTGGCGGACGGTACTATTCATAGATTTCGTGCGCGCGCGACTATTTTGGCGACTGGCGGTTATGGTCGCATTTATTTTTCCTGCACTTCGGCGCATAGCTGTACTGGCGATGGCGGTGGCATGGCACTGCGAGCGGGTTTGCCACTGCAAGACCCTGAGTTTGTGCAATTCCACCCGACTGGTATTTATGGTGCTGGCTGCTTGATTACCGAGGGCGCGCGTGGTGAGGGTGGCTACTTGACGAATAGCGAGGGCGAGCGTTTTATGGAACGCTATGCGCCTTCGGCAAAGGACTTGGCATCGCGCGATGTAGTGAGTCGCGCTATGACTTTAGAGATTCGCGAGGGACGGGGGATTGTCGCGCAAAGCAAAGTTCAAGGTAAAAGCAAGGGTAAAAGCAAGGGTAAAAGCAGTGGTAAGGAGGTAGAGAAGGGAGATCATATCCTTCTGCACCTAGAGCATCTATCGCCTGCCATTTTGCACGAGCGTCTTCCTGGCATATCTGATACGGCGCGTATTTTTGCCGATGTAGATGTCACGCGCCAGCCGATTCCTGTTTTACCGACCTGTCACTATAATATGGGCGGAGTTCCGAGCCTGCATTCGACCGAGGTTGTCAATCCGAGTGGCAAACAAGGAGGCAACGACAGTGACCGCGTTGTCGAGGGTTTGCTTGCAATAGGCGAGGCGGGTTGCGTTTCGGTGCATGGAGCTAATCGTTTGGGTTCGAACTCGCTTTTGGACTTAGTTGTTTTCGGCAGGGCGGCGGCTGAGACTTGCGTTAGGCTTTTGCGTGGCGATGGTGGTACTAGCGCGAGGGGGGGGCAAGTTGCTGCTCCGCAACCGTCGCAATCTTGCGAGCAGCGGGTGCTTGCGCGCTTCGATAGCTACCGCCAAGCGAGTGGCGAGCATAGGACCGCGAGCCTACGCGATTCTCTGCAGCATATAATGCAAGAGGATTGTTCGGTTTTCCGCACGAAAGAGGTTCTTGCGAGTGGCTTGCAACGCATCGATGAGCTTTGGCAGCAGCTACCAGAGATTTCTGTTTCGGATCGCAGTCTAGTTTGGAACTCTGACTTAATGGAGTCGCTTGAGTTTGAGAATCTTCTCCTATGCGCGAGCGCTACCATCGCTTGCGCCCATCGTCGCGAAGAGAGTAGAGGGGCGCATGCGCGTGAGGATTTTCCTAAACGAGACGATGAGAAATGGATGCAGCACTCGCTTGTATGGATCGATAGCGCAGAAAATAATGCCATTAGCACAGGTAAGTATAGGACTAGATTTGCCATGCGCCCGGTGCATAGCAAGCCGCTTACGGCAAAACCTATTCCTCCGCAAGAGCGCGTCTATTGACGCAGGGGTAGAGCGCGTTTATTGACGCGAAGATGAATTGGAATTGATAAAAGCATAATCGGAGCAACAGAGATGGCACAACTACTACTTCCCCGCAACTCTCGCATCAAACGAGGCAAGCGTTGGCAGCTTCCAGCCCTACCTAGTGGAGTTAGGAGAGGTCGCAAAAGGGTTTTCCGAGTCTATCGCTGGAATGGGGTTGCAGGCGAGTCTCCGCGTTTGGATCGCTATATCCTAAACACGAAGAGCTGTGGTCCGATGGTTTTAGACGCCTTGATAGCCATCAAGAATAAAGTTGATCCGAGTCTGACCTTCCGCCGCTCTTGTCGCGAGGGCGTCTGCGGTTCTTGCGCGATGAATATAGACGGGACGAACACCTTGGCTTGCACGAAACCAATGTCTGAAGTTAGAGGGGCAATCCATATATATCCACTACCGCACTGCAAGGTTA
>JABAAS010000034.1:0-4416 GCA_014238625.1 Alphaproteobacteria bacterium
CAGAGAGCTGGTTAGGTTTTGCGGCAAATTTTTATGTATAGTATGAGTTAGAGTTTGGACTATGTTTAGACAATTGTTTTTTTCGAGTTTGTTTTTATCGTGGTGGGTATTGAGGTTTTTCGATATTTTTTACAGGCTGCGGAGATTTTCGTATTCCGCAAGCACTAGCCCCGAGCAGTATACAGATCACCAATGTAGCGTTGCTTACGATACGAATCAAAGATTTTATATTTATTTTCGGCACGAGTTTCGGTGTTTTTTTTTAATTATTCCGCTTTACCATTTTGTCTATGCTTTTGTTTTTGCTTTAATTTTTCAATCTGTTGAGCGACTTTTTGAGGTGCGCTCGCTCCGAGAGCATTTCTTCTTTCGAGTGATTTCTCGACGGTCAAGCCCTCGAGCGCCTCTTGCGTTACGAGCGGTGAGATTTTTTTAGCTTCATTTATCGGCAACTCTTTTAGTTTTGAGCATGCGCATTGCTCTGCGCGTTTGACGATTTTTCCGGTTATTTCGTGCGCGTGCCTGAAGGTCATTTGGTGTTTTTGCACGAACCAATCTGCGAGGTCGGTTGCTTCTGGGAATCCGGTATCTAGGGCGGCTCGCATTTTTTCACGATTTGGCATCAATCCCTCTAGCGTTGCGTCCAAGGCTTTGATAGCTAGGAGTATTTGCTCGAAGCTATCGAACATGACGGCTTTGTCTTCTTGCATGTCTTTAGCGTATGCGAGCGGCAGAGCTTTCATGACGCATAGAATAGTTATGAGGTTTCCATATATTCTTGCTGCTTTAGCGCGTACGAGTTCAGCGCCATCTGGGTTTTGTTTTTGCGGCATGAGAGATGAGCCGGTGCTAGTTTTGTGGCTTAGTTTGACGAATCCGAAAGGGGTTGAAGCCCATAGTATTATATCTTCTGCGAGTCTGGATAGGTGAGTTGCGAGTATGGCGATGTTAGCGATAAACTCGATGATGAAGTCTCTAGCGGAAACGGCGTCGATGGAGTTTTGCATAGCGTCTTTGAATCCGAGTCTTTTAGCGAGTCTTTTTCGGTCGATGGGCAAGGGACTCCCTGCGAGGGCGCCCGCTCCGAGTGGCGATTGCTCGCATCTTTTTTCTGCGTCTTTGAGTCTTTCGAGGTCTCTATCGAGCATTTCGTAGTAAGCGAGACAGTGATGAGCGAAGGTTATGGGTTGCGCGCATTGTAGATGCGTGAAACCTGGCATTATCCAATCGACATGCTGCTCTGCTTTTAGGAGCAGAGTTTTTTGCATTAAGATTATTTGCTTTTGGAGCTCGAGACTTGCCTTTCGCATCCAGAGTCGCATGTCGGTAGCGACTTGATCATTTCTGCTACGCCCTATGTGCAACCTTTCGCCATCGTCGCCGATTAGTTCTGTCAATCGAGCTTCGATATTCATGTGAATATCTTCGAGTTTTTCTTTGAATTGGAATTTTCCGCTACCTATCTCTATGCGAATTTTTTCGAGCCCATTTTTTATATTATCGAGCTGTTTTTCACTGAGTACTCCGCTTTCCTGTAATTCTTCTGCGTATGCGATCGATCCGTTAATATCTTCTTGGTATAGCTTCTGGTCTATGGCAATTGATATATTTATCTCTTGAGTAGCTTTTTCAGTGCTACTATCGAACCGCCCGCCCCATATATTGGTTGTATTTCCTCGTTTTTGCGAGGTATTTTCATCTTTCACTATTTATTTTTATATTTTGAGCTTTTTAGAAGAATTTTGCCTGCAAATTTTTCAATCCGATCAAGGGAGCGTTTAGCGCATCTTCCTTTAGAAGCAAGACGACTTTTATTCCGTTTCTGGCGTTTTCTTGAGCGAAGAATCGAAAGCGTATAGTATCACCATCCTCTTTGTTTTCACCATCGAGGAGTAGGTTTTGATTCCCGATATAATTTCTATTATATCCGAGCTGTGTTACCTCTAACGATATATTGCCAGTAGTAGCCTGCAGTTGTTCCAGTATAGATGGATGTATTGTTCCGCTTGGGAAGGAGGCTCCCTCGAAAGTTAGCTCGACGCCTTGGAAGAGTGATTCTCTTTCGATGTTAATAGTAAACTCGAGTTTTGTATATGTGCTCCCGCCAGGTGTTAGGGTTACCGCAGCTGTTGTTTTGAATGCTGTAGCGTCATTTTTAGGAGTTACTATTGAGACGGTTTGCAAGAGTCCTCGCCGATCATCTCCGTCGATGATCTCGTCTTGGCTAGAGAAAGGTAGTATGGATAGGTATTCGATCTGCTCTCTACTTGCCTCTGCGTCTGGCGCGATATATTGTAGATTTAGGTATTCTTGGTATGTCAAGATTTCTCTATTGATCGCACCATTAGCAAGAGGCTGGGTATCGATAGTCCGAGTTATGCCATTTTGGTCTGTTGTTATCAATTGCCCTTTGGCACTGCTATACTCTGGTATGTTGAAGTTAGGGTCGATTTCTCTTTGTCGCTCGATGAATCCTTGAGAGAAGGCACTTTTTCTTCCGGCTAATGATACTTGCACATGGGTTGGAGTACCTCTTGCATCATTTAGTATTTCTTGCTGTACTTGCTCGTCGGTCAAGCCGAGTTCTGCTTGCCGCTCTTTTATTTCTTGTTCAGAGTCGTATCCGCTGAAAGTATTTGGGCGTTCTTTTGCGAGCGCTTGATGAATATCTATGACTCTCGGGTCGCTCCCGCCATCCAAGCGCAGAGTTGCTAGTCGTCTATCTAAGTTCAGAAATATATCTCCAGTCAGAGTGCTATCGAGTAGTAGTTGAGGTATAACATCTGTTACCGATGGTCGTTGGCTTGTTGTTGGCAGTGATGAGGAGTCGTATATACTTGCGATTTGTTGTCGAGTTTGTTCTAGCAGAGCGTCTATTCTGGCTTGCCTTTCTTGGCTTGCTTTTTGTGTTGCTTGGTAATCGAAGTTAGTGTAGTTGGCTCGCGCTTCTCTGATCAATTCTTCCACAGTTTTCTGCGGTAAGCTTCTGTCTGTTGGTGAGGTTTTATAATTTCCAGTTCTGATTCGCTCTCTTGCCTGTTCGATCAATAGTCGATACTGGTCGTCTTCGCTTTGTTGCAAGCCTGCGTAGAAGTTGAAAGTAGCTTTGCTATTTACGGGCTGCCCGCCGCCGAGCAGGAGGTTTCCCCCGAGCAATCTTTTTCCTTCAAAGAATGCGAGAGCTTGTTGTGTGTTTTGCCCCCGCTGTTGGTATCTTATTGTAGTTTCTCGCCTCACGCGTTCAGCGGTACTAGTTGGAGCTCTTGGCAAGTCCACTTCGCTGAAGAGACTTGGGAAGTATCCTTTTACGGCTGAGAAAATATCGCTCGACATGATTTATGTTATTTTTTTCTTTTAGTTCTTAGTAGGCGTTTGACTATTTGTGCTTTATCTGCGAGTTTTTTGTATATCAGTTTTTTGCAGTTTTTTGTTTGGGTTTTAAACAATTTCACTATTTAGACGAGGCTATAGAGTCTACCCTATTTAGCTCACCCATCCCGCTCTTTTGTGGAGGCAAAACGGTTTTACTTTTTTCGCGTCTGCCATTCTGGACATTGCTGTACGCTTTCTGCGCAACCATTAAGTAGTTGCTGATACAGTAGCAATTTTTGCGCCGTATAGCAAGTTTAATATCTTTCGCGTCTAATTTTTGTATATTTTGTCGATTTTTTTAGCGAGCTCGAAGTCTTTTTCTGTAACCGCATTTTCGCTATGTGTTGTGAGAGTTATAATTACTTCGTTGTAGATATTCAGCCAGTTTGGATGATGATTTGCTTTTTCAGCGATCATTGCGACTTGCGTCATAAATGCGAAGGCTTGTCGGAAGTTAGAGAATTTGAAAGAGCGCGAGATAGATTTTTGCGGTGCGCTTTTTTTGCGGCAAGCATTTAATTGCGGAGTCTCTATTTGAGAATCCTCGAATTGCCAGGCTTTCAGTTCATCTGGCAAGACATCGAGCGATGGATTATTTGTTTGCTGTGCCAATTATCTTTGTAACAAGGTTTGTGTTGGAAATAGTAGGTTTAAAATTAAGAGAAGCCGTCCAGATAGACGGCTTCTCATTTTTTTCATCAATTCTTTTGGTTATCTACGCACTACCCATTTAGTCAGAGCTGAAAATGTTCAATATGTGCAGTATCCATATGAACAGGGTAATAAAGGAGCCATATAGTATGAAAGCTCCGAAGATAGCTTTAGACTTAGTTGCGCCGCTACTATCGCTTGGGTCGTATGAATCTTTGACTTTCTGCGTTTCGTATGCGGTCATTATTGAGAAGACCAAGACGATACCGAAGGATAGAAGAAGGTCGAAAGTGCCACTTTTCAACAAGAAGAGATTCACCAAGAGAGCTACGAGCAATCCGATGCTTGCCATGAAGAGGAATTTTCCTAGGGGAGCTAGGTCTCTTTTTGTTG
>JABAAS010000034.1:4426-10600 GCA_014238625.1 Alphaproteobacteria bacterium
GCTCCAGAAGGTCATATGCGCGGCGGAGCTTGACTTTGTGAGGATTATCTTTGGCGCGAACCATCCGAGTCCCAAGAGAGCAATGAAGAGTATCCACTTTGCGCCCCATACAGCATTTAGTAGCGCGGGGTTAGAGGCGACATAGTATGCTGCCAGCCCTGTTACGCCGACGGCTAGAGCCATCAGGTTGTAGACGCGTAGCATATATGCGCGCAAGCCGGCATCTACTTTTGCGGCTGCACCTTGCCATACGTTTGATTGATATTGTGGGTCGCTCATATTTTCATCACTCCTTATGTTGTGTGGTTGAATTTTACTTGATTGAGGCAACTATTTTTGCTGGCTTTTCACCAGACTATTTCTTTCTCTCCTCTCTCCTCTCTCCTCTCTCCTCTATCCTCTATCCTCTATCCTCTCTCCTCTCTCCTCTCTCCTCTCTTTTCACCATTCTATACTTAAGTAGCCCATCTTAAGTCAATTCTTAAGTCAATCTTGCTTAATCCAACCTTGCTTAATCCAACCTTGCAAACTCATTATTGAATACTGATTAAACTATGCCCTTTTTGTTTTCATTTTGCAAGATTTTTTTACGATATGATTTTTATAATAAATCTTGCAGCATAGCGATCAAGAATCGGTCTGCAGGCAGAGCTAGCATTTCTGAGAGTTTGTTTGGTTTCACCCACTTTATTTCTTGCGCTTCGAGTGGTGTGACTATCCCTTGCCAAACGCGGCATATATATAGTGGCATGAGGAGATGGAATTTGTCGTATGGGTGGCTAGAGAAAGAGAGGGGGGCGAGGCAAGATTTTTCGGTTATTATACCGAGTTCTTCTTGTAGTTCGCGCAATAGGGCTTTTTCAGGCGTTTCGCCTTTTTCGACTTTTCCGCCTGGGAATTCCCAGTAGCCGGACATTTCTTTGTTGGGAGGACGTTTTGCGAGCAGGACGCGGTTATCGAGATCGATCAGCGCGCATGCGACGACTAGCGTCAGAGGCTTTGCGCGTATGTTTTCGCCAAGGGTTTTGTTAGGGCTTTCATCATGAGTTTCGCCAGGGGTTTCATCAGGGCTTTCATCATGAGTTTCGCCTTGGATCTGTTCGGAGGTTTTACTGGCGAGCATCATGATCGGTATTCTCCGTTGATGCGCAAGTTTTCGTGTGTCAGATCGCATCCCCAAACTTCGCACAGCGGAGCGTTTCCAGCCTGCAAGTCGATATTCAAGTTTAGACGAGGTTTCGCCATTTCCCGATCGAGATTTTTTTCATCCTGCTTGCTTTGTTTGATTGGCTCTCCTTTTGCGAAGACGAGATACTGCGAGTTTTCGCCAAAAGCGATTTCGACTTTTTGCCATTTTATGTTGACTTGAGTTTTTCCCATTGCCATCACGATTCGCCCCCAGTTAGGGTCGTTGTATGCGAGAGCGATTTTGACGAGAGGTGATGATAGTATGCTCAAGCCTATTTTTCGAGCTTGTTCTTTTGCTTCGGCGTTTTTGATTTTTACAGTTATGAACTTTCCGATTCCTTCTCCATCCATTGCGATTTGCCTAGCGAGGCTCTGCATCACACCTTCGAGAGCTGCTACGAATTTCTGCGCGTGGGTATCTTGAGTGCTATTTATGGGTTTGTGTTTTTTTGCGCTGCTGGCGACTGCGAGCACCATATCGTTAGTTGAGGTATCTCCGTCGACTGTTATAGAGTTGAAGGAGCTTTCGTTTGCTTGGCGTAGCATTTGTTGTAAGAGCTTTGGCTTGATTTTGGCGTCGGTTGCGACGACCGCGAGCATAGTTGCCATATTTGGAGCTATCATTCCCGAGCCTTTTGCGATAGCGGAGATTTGGATAGGCGTCTCTTCGATATAGCATGTTGCGCTGCTGCCTTTAGGGAACGAGTCGGTTGTGGTTATGGCTTTAGCTGCTTCGAGCCAACTACAAGTATTTTGTTTAAATAGTTCTGGCAAGCCACGAGCTATTTTATCGCCATCTGGCGGCTCTCCGATTACGCCGGTTGATGCTATCAGCACCTCGTTTTTTTGCAGCTTGCATATTTCAGCGAGCTTGTCGCGTGTGACTTTGAGCGCGCGTTCTCCCTCTTCGCCGCACATTGCGTTTGCCTGTCCTGCGTTTATCAATAGAGCTCGCGCGTAGGGATTTTCTTTGACGGCTTTGCGCGACCATAATACTGGAGCTGCTGGCGCGCTGGATTTAGTAAAGAGAGCAGCGCAGGAGCTACCTTTAGCGAAGGATAGAGCGAGCAGATCGTTTCGTTGCTGGTATCGTAGCGCGAGAGCGGCTACTCGCGCCTCGATTCCGTCTATTTGCTTGAGTTGCGGAAAGCTAGTTGGGGCGAACGGCGAGAGTTTAACCCCGCCATGCGCTTGTGTATGAGCTAGCTTATGTTTAGCAGCTTGAGTATTTTTTTGATTTTTTTTCTGTTCGACTATTTGATTGTTATTCATCGCTATGTTGCAAACTATTGCTATATGGTTTATTTTTTATGTTATTCCTTTAGGTTAGCTTTGTAAGCAACTATTGCAAAGTAAGTAATTGTAATTGCGAGCGACCTATCACTTTGCATCCAGAGTTTTTTAGTATTATGCGAATAAGTGACCAAGTTAGAACTATTTTAGATTTTTACGAAGCGGATTCTATAGGAGTTAGAACTAACCTTGCTCGTTTGCTGATGCATGGCGGACTTGGGGGCAGTGGCAAGCTACTTATTCTACCGGTAGATCAAGGCTTTGAGCACGGACCTGCGCGTAGCTTTGCGAGCAACAGGGCTGCTTACGATCCCGCCTACCATTACGAGCTTGCGATTGAGGCGGGCTTGAGTGCGCTTGCGGCACCTTTGGGCTTGCTTGAGAGTGCTGCTGGTCGCCATATTTATGAGGTTCCGACGATTCTGAAAGTTAACTCGAGTAACTCATTGGCGAGCACGCCGGATCAAGCTGTAACGGCTAGCGTTGAGGATGCTTTGCGCTTGGGTTGTGCTGCGATTGGCTACACGATTTACCCTGGTGCTAGCAATCAGTTTGCTATGATCGAGGAGTTGCGTGAGCTAACACGCGAGGCGAAGTCATTTGGTTTAGCGGTAGTGGTTTGGGCATATCCGCGCGGCGGTAATTTGGTTAAGGAAGACGAGACGGCTTTGGACATAGTTGCTTACGCTGCGCATATGGCTTGCCTTTTAGGAGCGAACATAGTTAAAGTTAAACCTCCGACGGATCATTTGTCTTTGCCTTCGGCTAAGGCGCAGTATGAGAAGCATGAGGTGCCGAGGGCTTCGTTACGGATGCGGGTAGAGCATATAATGGAGGCTTGCTTTAACAAGCGTCGTTTAGTTGTATTTTCTGGCGGCGATGCGAAGGATGATAAGGCTTTGTATAAGGAAGTAAGAGAGCTTCGAGATGGTGGCGCGAGTGGCTCGATCATCGGACGCAACGCATTTCAGCGCCCGAAGGCAGAAGCGATGAAGCTACTAGCTACGATCATCAAGATATATAAGGGAGAGACTTGAGTAAGAGGTTCAAGATTGCGAAATGGCTAGAAAAGATATGAGCGTCAATAGTGGCACGAAGAAGCGCGGAGGCAAAAGGCAAGCCCCAAAGTCGGCGCAAACCGCTACGCCTGCCAGAGCCGCCAAAAAGGTAGCCAAGACGGTGCTTGGCGCAATGTCTGGCATTAGAGATAGAATTGCAAAGATTGCTAAGAAGAGCTTACCTCCGTTCTTACAAGTTGTGGTTAGATATGGGCGCAATTCTGCTAAATTTTTGCGTTTGACGGGCAAGAATCGCGCTGAGCTATTCAAGCTAGCGCATAAGCGTTTAGGCAAAACCTTAAGTTTTATAGAAAAGCGCATCTACGCGCCGCTTTCTCGCGGCTTGGCTCGTATAGCCAAGTCGTTACACGCGAAAGTTAAGAAGCGTTACGGCAAGACGAAGTTTTATATCAACAGCGCGAAGCGGGTAGCTCTTACGCGCAAGCGTTTTTTAGCTTTGCCGCGCTCGACTCGCTTTTCTGTATATGTTGCGATTGTTTTTGTTACTTGGATGCTCTCTGGTCAGCTTCCGTGGTTTTCGAGTTCGGACGAAGGAGATCAGCTTGTAATCGCAGTCCCTTCGGTTCGTGCGTACCGCAGTTTTGAACAGGACTACTTGCCCTATCTTGACTTATCTGGTCAGACTCAAGCCTCTCGTCATGTTATCGTTCGAGCGCAGACCTCTGGTCGAGTAGAACGTACATTTTTCCAGAAAGGAGATTATGTTGAATCTGGCGATGAGTTAGTTGCGCTTGATCCAGCGAGTCGCCCGTTAGAGCTAGAAGAGGCGCGTACGCAGTTGCAACAAGCGCAGATAGAATATACGGCGATCGGCAGCTTGGCTCGCGGTGGCTATCGTTCGGAGCTTCGTCTTCTTCAGGCATTGTCATCGTTGAACAACGCGCGGGTTGTTGAGGATCGGATCAGGCGAGACCTAGAGAACACGAAACCTTTAGCGCCATTTTCTGGCTCAATCGCCTCGATCAGCGTTGAGCGAGGGGATTTTCTTTCGATTGGCAACGAGATAGCGCGTTTGATCGACCTTGATCCGTTAAAGGTTAGGGTAGCGGTTTCGGAACAAGACATATCGTCGGTAGTTTTGGGAGCGCGAGTAAGTGGCGATTTGATCATAGGAGATAGCTTTAGCGGCAAGATAGGCACGATAGCCCCAGCGAGCAATAGTAGCACGCGTACTTTTGAGGTTGAGATTTTGATAGCGAACCGCGATGGTCGTTGGCGCGAGGGCTTGACCGCGCAGGTACGCCTTCCGGTTGGACGTCGTAAGGCACATTTAATTCCAGCGGCTCTGCTTTCGCTTAGCGCGGATGGTAGCGTTGGAGTTAAGGTTATCGAAGAGGGCATTGTGCGTTTTCGTGCGATAGAGCTTATCGGAGAAAACGATGAAGGAGTTTGGGTACAGGGTTTAACTGACAATAGTTTAGTTATATCTGTCGGGCACGAGAATGTATCGGATGGCATGGATGTCAATAGTACGCTCGACGACCGTTTTTCTTCGCCAGATGTGCAGTCTTCTTTAGACTCTTCTTCCAACGAGGCTTTGACTAATGAAGAGCAACCAGCACTGCTAGATTCGAAAGGAGATTCTAACTTGTGAGCATAGTAGAGGCAGGCGTTGAACGAGGTCGTACAGTAATCTGTACTTTTTTTCTGCTTCTTGTTGCGGGTCTTATCGCCTACATCGACATACCGAAGGAATCGTCTCCCGACATAAACATCCCGACACTATATGTTTTGCTGAACTTGTCTGGAGTTTCGCCTGAGGATTCGGAGCGTCTTCTAGTTCGTCCAATCGAGGAGGAACTACAAGGCATAGAGGGCGTCAAGGAGATGACGGCTACCGCCTATCAGGGAGGGGGTAGTGTAGTGCTAGAGTTTGATGCGGGCTTTGATTCGGACAAGGCTCTAGCGGATGTGCGAGACAAAGTAGACGATGCGCGTTCGGAGCTTCCCTCAGAGGCGGACGAGCCATCTGTGCATGAGGTTAACTTCAGCCTTTTTCCTATTCTACTAGTAGGGATATCTGGCGATGTAGGCGAGCGTCGCCTCTTGCGAGTAGCCGAGCGCATCTCGCAAGAGTTAGAAGGTCTGCCTGAGGTTTTGACGGCGGATATAGTAGGCAAGCGCGAGGAGGTTGTAGACATGGTTATCGACCCTGTTTTGCTAGAGAGCTACGCGATCTCGCCTGATCAGGTTTTGCGTGCGGTACGTCGTTCGAATTTATTGGTAGCTGCTGGCACCTTAGAGAGCTCGCGCGGTCGCTTTGCGGTGAAGGTACCTGGCTTGGTTGAGACGATCGAGGACTTAAAAACGCTACCGATCATTGCGTCTGAGGATTCGGTTGTGACTTTGGGTGACATAGCGGACATCCGTCGCACATTTAAGGACAATGTTTCCTACGCCCGCCTTGATGGCAACCCTTCTTTGATCATCGAGTTAGTCAAACGAAGTGGCGAGAATATCATAGACACTGTTGACAAGGCGAAGAGCGTCGTTGAGGCGGAGAAGCGTCAATTGGGAGACGAGATTCATATTACCTACTCGCAAGATAACTCAGTGACGGTTAGGGATCGTCTTGGCGATTTACAGAGCAATGTTATCAGTGCTGTGTTGTTAG
>JABAAS010000035.1 GCA_014238625.1 Alphaproteobacteria bacterium
CAGCCGCGCCTCGTTTATCATCACCAACTGCTTGGTGGAGCGTACGGATATTCTCGTTAATAGAGACAGTAACCTTGTCAAAAGACAGCTCCGTTTCTTTAAATCGCTCTTGCACCGCAGAAAGTGCCTCGCCCGCTCGTTTGCCAAATGCGCTGAATGAACGAGTCGAGGCTTCCGACGAGTCACGCTGTTCCTGCAATAGACGATCCGTATGCTCCAGTCCAGATACTAAACGACGACTGCTATCCGCAAAACGCGTACCGCTACTATCAAGGCTCGAGACAGTGCGTTGTAAAACATTCTGTAAATCCTCCGAAATACTACGGAAATCACTGCCAGTATTGCGGAAACGTAAAGCAAATTGCTCGCCGCTAGTGCGAAGTTCCTCTAAATTCGTCAATAGCGCGCTACCCATATCCTTCAAACGCTCCTCAAAACCAGTCGCACTCTTCTCTACCGCCTGAGTTTGCCTGTACAGTAACTCTGCTATCTTCTGCGATTGTTGTTCCAAATTCGTCGCAGAACGCGCAATCGTTTGCGCACTACCAAGCAGACGCTCTTCCGCTTTACCCATCGTCTCGCTCGCCGCGGTAAATAGAGTCTGTATTTGTAACTCCTGCTGTTGTAGTAAAGCACTCGTCTTATGAACACGCGCATGCGAATCCTCAAAACCCTTATAAAGCCTCTCCGCTTGCTGATCCATAGCCTCAACAATCCTGCCAACCTGACGCAGTGTAGGGTCGAAAGCAACAGTAAGTGTCTTATTATGTCCCTCCAATGCTTGTCCTATATGTGCTATCTGCGCTCTTATCTTCTCTTCTAAGGCACTGACATGCATGCGCGCTTGGTTCGAAACCTCACTCATCGCCGCCAAGTGCTGTTGAAGACGATCCTGAACAACACTTAGCATCGTGCCTGCCTTCTCCGCTCGATCGATCGCAGTCGCTCCCGTCTCCGCAACCGCGCTACTTGTCTCGATATTCTTCGTTTGAACGCCATCAAGCGCTGAAAATATCTTCCGTTGGTCTTCAAGAAGGCGCGTGCGTACCAAAGTGCTAGAGCCTTCGATGCGATCTAGCAAAGATTCAAAATACTGAAGCTGTTTCTGCGCTAGTGTCTTGATGTCGCCAATCCTACTATCATTGCCTTGTATCGCTCCTTGCATCTGGTCAAGCGAACTATCGAGAGCCTGTGTAGACTGAGCAATTTGCGAAACAAGCTTGCTCGCAGATTTATCCAACAAACCAGTTTGCTCTAGGAGACGTTCGAATATCTTGTTATTCGTCTCAACCAGTGCGTGCGAAAGATTCTCGCCCAAGCGGTCAAACTGGCGCACATTATGCGCCATCGATTGGTGTAAAATATCTCCTTGCTCAGATAAACGCTTGGTAAGCGCATCGTTGATAAGCTGCGTTTGTTCCTGTACATTCGTCGAAAAAGATTCAATCCGCGCTATTGCTTTCTCCGCAATACCATCGATAACTTGATCTTGCTCGGAGCGGATGTAAGCAGTCGCCTCGCCTATCTTATCTGCTTGCTCGCGTAGGTTGTCCGAAAGAGAACGACCAGACGCTATAAGCGCATCGGTCGTTTGATCTAATGTCTGAGCTCCTTCTGCAATCTTACCGCTCAACTCGCCTGCAACCGACAAACCCCTGCGGCTATGCTCCTCGATGGAGGATAAAGCACTACTGATCGTGACAGACAAGCTATCCATAGAGCTGCCAGTTTTATCCGAATGATCCTTAAGCTCGTGCAAGCGATGCGTAATAGCCTCGCCAGAACGATCTAAGGCGCCAAGCGTGCGAGTAAGAAGACCCTCGAAAACACTCTCGTAATCTTGCGCTCGCGCGTGTAGACTCTCATTCTGTTGCTCTAACCACGAAACAAGGTGCGATAGCCATTCGCTATGGTGGCTGAAGTTACCTCGTAGTTTCGCATGGAGAATATCGTTCTGCTCGACTACAACACCCTCTAAAAGCTCGCGATCCTGCTCAAGACGCTCGGTCACAGCTTTGCGTAAATCTTTTTGCGATTCCAAAGTGCGCACAAACAAACTGCGCAATTCCGTATTTTGTTCAAACATGCGCTTCTTGACATGCTCGCCAGCATCTATCAGAGTCTGCGCAGATTGCCTAACCTCCGACTCGTGCTGAGCGTTAAAGCTACTCAATATACCTTGTAGCTTGCTGGTTTGTTCCGTCAGAGTCTCGCGAATCTGTACCTGGCGAGACTCGATGCGATTAACTAGTTGATCAACACCAGTCGTGATGTCATGCAAAACACCTCGAACTCGCGTATAGAGGCTGTTTTGACCCGTCGAAAAATTCTCAACCATCTGAGTATGTTGCGACTCGATGTTCTTCTCAAAATCTTGCAAACGCATGCTATTCGCCTCAGCTATCTGCTGAAGATGCGTCGTAACCTCATCGCCGCTATCGCGCAACTGATCTAAATTACTTTGCTGCTTGCGGGTTATCTCTTCTCGAAAAACATCAAAACTACTCGTCATCTTGCTGAGCTCTCCCTGCAAAGCACCGACAAACTCATCACTACGCTCAGCCAAAAGACCACCCATATCCCCTTTCAATCCCTCGAACTCTCGGGTAATCGAGCTCAATGCCTCCTCCTTATTTTGTAGGCGATCCACAACTTCTGTCATGCCTTTTAGGGAATCCTGGGTCATCTCGCCCATCGCAGAAAGACGCTCGCGGAGCAACGCGCTTACAACATCCATTACCTCACGCGCCTCCGTTTTTGTTTCATCAACAAGGCGTTTCATCGTAGCCGTCTTCTCGCATACACCCGCACTCGCTGACTGCAAAAGCTCGGCAGCCTGTCCGCTAGCCTCACGCAGAGACTCCGCTTGGCGCAACATCTCCGCACCAATAGTATCCAAACGGAGTTGCTCCTCACCAGCAAACGCTACACCAGAGCGCTCGCCCGTCAAAAGGTCAAGTTGCAACGCAAATAATCCACTCTGCTCCCTTGCCTGTAACTGACGCAAGGCAACCGCAAAAGCCAGAGCAAGCAGAACAAGAGGTAAAAATGCCAGCGAAAAACTCAATAGCAAATCAAATCTTGTCGCAACTCCCGACTCAAACCCCAGTGGTAAAAAACCTCGAGTGCCAATAAAAGACAAAACTACAAGCCAGCCAATAACCGCTAGAGAAACTAACGAATAAAGCCAACGCTTGCTCCGCTTCGTCGAAGCTACCAATAGTGCTCGCTCGCGTGAAAAACTGTTCGGAATTTTTGCGCTAATTTTATGCTCCGTTTGCTCTATAGGCTGCTCTTCTAATGTTTCCACAGATTCAGACGCTCTAGGCGCATAATGCAAACCCTCTTCTTGCAAACCATCCTCTTGCAAACCATCCTCTTGCAAACCCTCTTCTCGTGAGCCTTGAAGGTTCGATGGTAAATTATTTTGCTCTACTAATGTGCTCATGATGGGGATGGTAGCAATACAGAAATCTTGTCGTTTAAGTCTTGTCGTTTCTTTCAATTTATGTGTATATGGCTTGAAGGCTTGGTGGCTATGAAGTAGTCTCGCTGGGGTAATGGGCTAGCGGATAATGCGCTAACATTTATCTGCTAACCTCAATGCTCAACCTCAACGCTCAACCTCAACGCCCAACCTCAACCCCCAACCTAAGTGCCCAACCTAAGTGCCCACTTGGCGGAATTGGTAGACGCAAGGGACTTAAAATCCCTCGGTGAGGAATCGCCATTCCGGTTCGAGTCCGGAAGTGGGCATTCTCGAAACTCGCCAGAAAATTAAACTAACTACGCAAAGCATACAAAGGCAAAAGCATACAAAAACCCGCAACATAGTTTTAGCGAATCTAAAGACGAACATCAACGCATTTCACCTACATAAACAGCAGGTTTCGTGCCAATTCTCATACTAAATTACTAACCAAAGGCAGCAGAGATAAGCGACTTGCTATAGGAATGTTGCGGAGCAGAGATTAAACTCTCCGTATCACCATGCTCGACTATAACACCTTCCCGCATGACTATAACTCGATGCGCCATCATACGAACAACCTTTAGGTCATGGCTGATAAAAAGGTACGATAAGTCTAATCGCCTTTGCAAATCTTGTAGCAAACTCAAAATCTGCGCCTGTACAGTAAGGTCAAGCGAGGAAGTAGGCTCGTCCAAAACAAGAAGGCGCGGACGCATGATCAAAGCTCGCGCAATGGCTATGCGCTGACGCTGACCGCCAGAAAACTCGTGCGGATAGCGATTGCCCATATCCTCAGACAAGCCAACCTCTGACAAACTGCTCGCAATCGCAGATAAACGAGCAGCTCGCGTGGCAAAAAATCCGTGGATGTCTGGTCCCTCCGCAATGATGTCCGCAACAGACAAGCGCGGCGAAAGCGAGGAAAAAGGATCCTGAAAAACAATCTGCATCTCTCTTCGTAACTCGCGCATTCGTGAGCGTGGAGAGGTCAAAATATCCTCTCCCCATCCTTCTTCTCCAGAATCTAGTGCTGACTCCTTACTAGCACCAAAGCGAACTCGACCTTGCGCCGAAATAAGACGCAATAATGCTAAACCTAAAGTGGACTTGCCAGAACCAGACTCGCCAACAATGCCCAAGCATTCGCCTCGCGAAAGTGAAAAATCTACCCCAGATAAACTACTGCCAAGTGCAAAAAAACTCTCGCGAACCTTGCCAAAAAGACCAACTCGAAGCGCAAACGAGACTCTTAAATCCTCGACGTTAAGAAGACGATTGCTAAGACGATTTTTAGGCTTCGATGACTTCTTTTTAGCGCTAGTTATAGGCAAGCGAAGTCCCTGCGGCTCCGCCGCAATAAGACTGCGCGTATAGGAAACTCGAGGTTTCGTTAAAATATCTTGCAAGCAACCCTGCTCGACAATCCGACCCTCGCGCATAACCGCAACATCATCCGCAATACGGCGTAAAACTCCAAAATCGTGCGTGATGAATAAAATCCCCATACCCAGAGATGCTTGAAACTCGCGCAACAAAGCCAGTATCTGAACCTGCAAGGTCACATCCAAAGCCGTGGTGGGCTCGTCTGCTATCAAAAGATCTGGCTTGTTCGCAAGAGCCATCGCAATCATTACCCGCTGACGCTGACCGCCAGATAGCATATGAGGTAAAAATCGACCTCGATGAACAACATCTGGAATACCTACTCGCGTCATCCAGTCTCGAGCTTCACAGCGCGCTCGAGACTTGCTCAATCCAACTCGATGCGTCAAAAGAGATTCCGCTATCTGATCCTCTACACGATGGAGCGGATTCAACGCGCTCAAAGGCTCTTGGAAAATCATAGCAATCCGTCTCCCTCGTAGAGAGCGCATAGCATTATCCGTCTTACCTAGCAGCTCCTCGCCGCGATAAAGAACCGAACCGCTCAAAATAGAGCCCGCCGGAACTAGTTGCGGAACACTCAAACCCGTCAGAGACTTGCCAGCTCCAGACTCTCCAACAAGCGCTAAACAGCGACCAGCAGCCAAAGTGAAGCTAACATCTTCCAAAATAGCGCGAGTGCCAATACTAAGCGATAAGCCTCGCGCCTCCAATAGAGGCGTCTGCGAGGTCTCTAGCTCAGCGTCGCGGATCGAAGGCTTGCGGATCGAAGGCATCGCGAAGAGCCTCACCAATAAAAACCATCAAGCTCAAAGTAAGAGCAATCACAAAAAAACCAACTAGTCCCAGCCATGGTGCCTGTAAGTTATTCTTGCCCTGTGCCAATAGCTCCCCTATCGACGGTGAGCCCGGCGGTAAGCCTAAACCAAGAAAGTCTAAACCCGTCAAGGTAACAAGAGAGCCAGCAGCTATGAACGGTACAAAAGTGAAAGTCGAAACCAAAGCATTCGGTAAAACATGGCGAAGCATAATACGACCATGCGAGGCGCCCAACGCACGAGCCGCTAAAACATAATCAAAATTACGCACTCGTAAAACCTCCGCTCGAACCAAACCAACAAGACTAGTCCAACTAAACAAAACCATAATCGCAAAAAGCCAGCCTACAGAGGGCGTGATAACGCTCGCAAGGATGATCAAAATATATAGCTGCGGCATCGCATTCCAAAGCTCTATAAAACGCTGGCCCCATAAGTCTAGCGCACCCGCAAAATAACCCTGCAATAAACCTATAAAAACACCTATCAAAGAGGCGCAAACTGCAAGCGTTAAACCAAACCATAGCGAAAGACGCAAACCATAAAGCAAACGCGCTAGAACATCTCGAGCTTGGTCGTCTGTTCCCAACCAATGATGTATGTCCGGGGCAGAAGGGGCAGGGCTGGTCAAGTCTAAACTATGGCTATCAAAGCTATAGCGAATAGGCGCCCAAAGCGCAAAGCCATGCTTAGCTATCTGCTCGCGCAAAAAAGGATCGCTATAATCGCTAGAAGTTAAAAAAGTGCCACCAAAAGTGGTCTCGGGGTAATCGTTGAAAAGTGGGTAGTAAAGATCGCCCTTATAGGAGAGTAGCAATGGGCGATCATTTGCCAAAAAATTAGCAAATAGGCTCACAGCAACTAGCATAAAAAAAATGCGTAAAGACCATACTCCGCGCGAATTCCTACCAAAACGAGCAAAACCAGCCTTGCGATGAGGAACAGAATACCAGCGTAAAAGTGCGTCTCGCAAAACAAGAGGAAAACGCACAATAAATCTCATAAAGCTCACTACTTGCGAACCTCGAAATCAATGCGAGGATCAACAAAGTGATAGGTTAAATCGGTCAGAATCCCAAGCAAAAGACCAACTAATGAAAAAATATACAAGGTCGCAAAAAAAATCGGGTAATCTCGATCAATAACCGCCTGATAAGTCAATAAGCCCAAGCCATCAAGAGAAAATATTATCTCGATAAAAAGCGTAGAAGTGAAAAAAATACCCACAAAAGCCGCCGGAAAACCCGCAATAACAATAAGCATAGCGTTGCGAAAAACATGACCGTAAAGAACTCGACGCTCCGTAACGCCCTTAGCTCGCGCACTCGTTACATATTGTGCCGTCAAATTCTCCAAAAAAGCATTCTTCGTCAACAAAGCCAAGCTAGCAAAAGCTCCAATACTCATCGCAACAATAGGTAAAAGCAAGTGCCAGAAATAGTCGACAACCTTGCCTAGCAAAGATAAATCGCTAAAATTATCTGAAGTAAGACCTCGCAAAGGAAAAATCGACCAGAACGAACCTCCCGCAAAAAGAACTATCAATAAAATAGCAAACAAAAAAGCAGGAATAGCATTGCCTATAACCAAAACAAAACTGCTCCAACTATCAAATGATGAGCCAGATCGAACCGCCTTGCGGATACCCAATGGGATAGAGACAAAATACGCAATTAAAGTCGTCCATAAACCCAAAGAAATCGAGACTGGTAGCTTCTCCTTAATTAAATTTAACACGCTCTCATCTCGATAAAAACTAGAGCCAAAATCAAAACTCAGATAACTCCTAACCATCAAAACAAAACGCTCTATCGGAGGTTTGTCCAAACCAAACTGCTTCTCTAACGAAGCTATAAACTTCTGCTCAAGACCACGCGCGCCACGATAGGAATAGTCCGAACTATCAACAGAACTCAAATTATTCTGAACCTCCCCCGCACTAGCGCCAGAAAAACGCGCGCTCGCTTCTATATCCGCGTTATGCATGCGCGCAAGCAATCGCTCAACTGGGCCGCCAGGGGCAAATTGTACTAGCGCAAAGTTAAGCAGCAAAATGCCGAACAAGGTTGGAAAAACCAACAATAAACGTCGAATAAAATAAACACGCATTTTGCACTATAATCTCGCGCCAATTCCTATAAACATAGCGAAAAGCTTATCTCTAACTAAGCCAGTCTCTAACTACCATCTTTAGCTTTAATCCACCAATATAATACGCTCGGGGCAGCCTTAGTCGGAAATTTCCTCGGGATGCCAAAACGATCCCAATAAACTATACGCGCGCTTGCAATATGAAAATGAGGCACTACAAGAAAATGCCATTGCAAAATTCGGTCAAGCGCTCGCACCGAGCTACTCAAAGATTTGCGGTCGCCAGCAACAACAATCCTCTCAACCAAAGCGTCTACAGCCTCGTTCGCTAAACCAGCGTAGTTCCTGCTACCAGGAGTCTCCGCCGCTTGCGTTGTCCACATAATACGCTGCTCGTTGCCAGGCGACAAGGATTGACCCCACGAGGATACAATCATATCGAAGTCGAATTTCTCTAGTCTCGCAACATACTGCGCCGCATCAACCGTGCGAACTCGCATGGTGATGCCTAGGCGTTTGAGATTCTTCGCAAAAGGCAAGGCTATGCGTTCTTGCAGGGGGTCAAACAACAATAGCTCAAACATTACAGCTTTGCCTTGTGGAGAAAAAAGACTACCATCCTGCGTCTTGTAGCCCGCCTTGCGCAAAAGCTCCGCCGCCTGCTGCAAATTGCGACGCAAGTCTTGTTGCGTTCCATCGCTTCGCGGCGGGTTGTAACTCTCTGTGAAAACTCGCGAAGGAATAGAGCCAGGAAACTTCGAGCGGTAGCTCTTAAGCAAAGCCAGCTCTGAACCGCCAGGCAAGCCTCGCGCAGCAAGAGACGAATTATCAAAATAGCTACGCGTACGCTTATACTGACCATAAAAAAGAGTCTTGTTCGACCAAGTGAAGTCGAATGCGTAAGCAATAGCCTCGCGTACAATACTATCTTTGAAAATATCGCGCCGCATGTTGAAAACATAGCCCTGCATACCCTGCGGCAAGTCCAATGGCACTAAACGCTTTATTAGCCGACCTTCCTCTAATGAATCTCCCTCATAAGATACAGCCCAATTCTTAGAGGAATACTCGTTACGAAAATCTATCTTTCCCGCCTTGAATGCCTCGACTATAACATTCGAATCTCGATAGTCATCGTAGCGAATCTCGTCAAAGTTATAAACACCACGCGCAAAACCCTCGTCTTTACCCCAGTAATCCTCAACTCGCTGGTAGCGTAAAGTCTTGCCAGCCTCAAAATTACCGATGCGGTAAGGACCACTGCCAAGCGGAGGCTCTAAAGTAGTGCTAGCAATATCGCGATCCTTCCAATCGTGTTTCGCAATAATTGGAAGTTCTCCAAGAATTAACGGCAGCTCTCTATTACCTTTCGCAAAATGAAAGGTCACCGCTCTATCGTCGCTTTTCTCCATCTTCGTAATGCCAGCATAATACTGGCGATATAACGGGTTCGAGCTCTCCGATAGTGCAGAACGAAAGCTGAAAAGAACATCCTCCGCCGTAACTGGTTTGCCGTCATGCCAACGAGCCTTAGGGTGCAAGTAAAAGGTAATGCTGTCGCCAGACGCACTCAACAACATCGAGGAAGCTAGGCGTCCATAGCGTGTAAAATCCTCGTCGTCACCAGAAACCAGCAAACTATCAAACAACAACCCCAAACCTGCAGGAGTGCGTCCTTTTAAGCTGTACGGGTTGAACGAATCAAAGCCTCCCTGCGTGCCAAGAACAACCTTGCCTCCCTTGCGAGCTCTCGGGTTCGCATAACTAAAATGCGAAAAACCCTTCTTGTGCTTCGCCTCGCCATAAAGTGCCAAGGCATGCGTGCGCTTTCCATAGACTAACGCTGACGCAGGAGACATAAGCGTAAAAGACAGAGTTAGCAACATCACCGACAAAAATGATATAGCCAACGCGCAAAAAGAAAAACGAAAACGGCAACTAATAATCACAATATCAATCCTGTAACTGCGCCGCGTGAAACGCAACATGCTCTGCCATAAAGCTCATAATAAAATAATAGCTATGATCGTAGCCACTCTGCAAGCGCAAGTCGAGCGCTATACCTTTGCGCTCGCAGGCTTCAGCAAAAAGATGCGGTCTCAACTGCTGCTCTAAAAATGGGTCCTTATCTCCTTGATCTATCAAAATTTTCTTGTTCCAAGTCGTGTTCTCCACCAATGCGCAAGCATCATACTCTAACCAAGCATCTCTATTATGCTCGCCTAGGTACGCAGAAAAAGCCTTCTCTCCCCAAGGCACTTGGCTGGGAGCAACTATCGGCGCAAAAGCCGATAGCGAGCGGTACTGCTCCGACGAGCGCAACGCAAAGCTCAAAGCTCCATGCCCGCCCATAGAGTGACCACAAATGCCAACCCTATCTGTCGCAAGCGCAAAATCGCTAGACGCTAACTCCGAGAGTAACTCTTGTTCGATGTACGAACGCATGCGGAAATTCTTCGACCAAGGTTGCTCCGCTGTTCCTTGCGTCGCGTCAAGGTAAAAGCCAGCTCCTTGTCCAAGATCATAGTCCTCTGAATCCGCAACTCCCGCGCCACGAGGGCTCGTGTCCGGCGATAAAAAAGCAATTCCATGTTCCGCGCAAGCAGCCTGCGCAAAACCCTTCGTCGCAACATTCTCCCAACTGCAAGTCAAGCCCGAAAGGTATAGCAAAATCGGCGAGGGAGAATCTAGACCGGGTGAACGACTGGGTGAAAGACTGGGTGAACGACTGGGCGGTAAAAAAAGACCAAAGCTCATCTCGC
>JABAAS010000036.1:0-7034 GCA_014238625.1 Alphaproteobacteria bacterium
ATTCAGCTCCTCTAACTCGCTCGCCCCGTCATGCATCGCCAAGCGCGGCGCAGTACCGCCAAACGAATTCGTCAAAATAATGTCACTCCCCGCATCTATATACGAACGGTGAATCTCGATAACAGAATCCGCTCGATCACGATTCCATCGCTCCGGCAACGCTCCCTCAAGCAAACCCGCAGACATAAGACGCGTCCCCATCGCTCCATCCGCCAAAAGATAGCCGCGAGATAAAAAACGCTCGCGCAGCTCAATAGGTAAGCTCGAAGGAAGTCGTGAGGCAGAAATGGTGGCTGGAGTGGTGGCGGCGGTGGCGGCGGTGGCGGCGGTGGCGGCGGTGGCGGCGGTGGGAGGAGGCGCGCTCGCGGCGGCGGCGGGGGTGGAAATCTCAAGGGGGCGCGTCGGCGTCGGCATAGCCTAACTCTAAATCGCTCGCGCTCGCGAGTCAATATAACTGGTCAATATAGCTATGCCTCGTCAATATAACTGGTCAATATGCCTCGTCAATATAAGGCAGAACTCCCCCCTTGACAGAACGCAAAGCGTAAGCGCAAGCTAGCAAAACCATGGCTGAAATTCTATCGCTCGCAATTTTTTTCGTAGGCTTGCTGCTCGGTGCGTTCGTAAGCTGGGCGTTCTTGCGAATGCTCGCGCGGGAGAAAAATCGAGCAGAGCTCAACCTCGCGCAAAATAGCAACGAAAAAATTAACGCAATGCTACAGCCCTTCCGAGAGCAAATAATCTCGCTCGCGCAAGATGTAAAAGAGTCCTCGCGCTCGCAAATCGACCTCAAAGGGCAGTTGCAACAAATGAGCATCGGATATCAACAAGTCTCGCAAGAGGCAGAAAATCTGGCAAAAGCTCTAAAAGGCGAGTCTCAAACGCGCGGAAAGTGGGGCGAAATGCTGCTCGAAAAAGTGCTCGAAAGCTCAGGTCTGCGCGAAGGCAAAGAATACCATCTGCAAAAATCCTTCACCGATCTCGAAACCAATCGGCGATACAGACCAGATGTCGTCATCTCTCTGCCCGCCGATAGAGAGATCATCATCGATGCTAAAACCTCGCTCGTCGATTACGAAAAATACACAAGCGCGCAAGAGCCAAGTCTGCAGGCAGACGCGCTAAACAGCTTCCTCAAAAGTTTGCGCATCCGCGTCAAAGATCTCGCTGAAAAAGGTTATGCAAGTGCTAGCACAAAAGCCGATGGCACGAAAAAAACACTCGACTTTGTGCTGATGTTCGTGCCCATCGAGTCGGCTTACGCGCTCGCGCTCGACGAGGACAAGGGCTTGATGGAGTATGCGCTCGAACAGAAAATCGTCATCGTCTCGCCTTCCACAATGATGCTCGCCCTGCGCACTATCTATTACTCTTGGCAGACCGAAAAGCAAAACCAAAATGCCGAAGAAATCGCGCGCGAGGGTGGGTTGCTCTACGATAGAGTAGCCGACTTTATCAAGGATATGGAAAAGCACGGGAAACAACTCACAACCGCTCAAGGAAGCTACGACGACGCGATGAAAAAACTAGCAACCGGACGCGGGAATATACTCTCGCGTATAGATAAGCTCGGTGGGCTCGGCGTGAAAAAGTCTAAACAGCTACAGCATCATAGCGCAGAAGAAGAAGAGGGCTAGGAAGAGGCTCTCGGGCTGCGGGTGCGGCTTGGGGTGGACGGACTGGCGCGTGGGGCTATGGGGTGTCGTTATGCGCCGCGGGGGGCGGCTCAAAGTGAGATGGTGAATAATGGCGGGCGGGCGGTTCGGCTTCTTTTAGTGAGCCACCGCCCGCCCGCATAATTTTATTTAATCAGCATCGTTTTCATCGTCGTTTTCTTCATCTACATCTACATCGTGGACTTGGAAGATATGCTCGCGGTGGTATTTAAGGTATTCTTTGTTTTTATCACTAGGTTTCTTCCTAAGTTGCATATCTGGGTTTATACTAATAGTCTCTATATGCTCTAAATCCCCTGAAATACGAATTCTGCCATCATCTTCGAAAGTGATAAAACCTTTATCGAAGGCTCTATCAAGGTTCGCTGTAAGCAGTAAACCATTTTCAACATCTAACCTTTCCTCGCTACTAGAACACTTGCTCCAAGGCAAGATATGCGAAGCAATTAACATTTCTTCTTGCTCATAACCAGTAACCGAACAACCTTGCCATTTTTTAAATAATTTATCTCTAAATAATCCTTGCCCTATTCTTGTTTTAATCATTGCAAAGCTGTCAGTTTCACTCAACCCTCGTCGCTTTAAATCTTCGAGCATTTTTTCATACCCTTTCATTTCTTCTGACAATCTATAATCTAAATCAGGTTCAATGTTAGGAGAATCCACTAATAGATAGTTATTTTTTGATATTTTTTTAAAATTTTCTTTTCCTTGTTTATTTACTATAAGGTTAATTTTTCTATCTATATCTGGTTGTTGAATTTTTCTTGCGTCATGAGCTATTCTACCAACTTGCAATACAAAATTTCTTTCTTTAATATTAATTTCTTTATGTTTCGTTTCCTTTTCTATTGCCTTAAAGGCTTCTATAACGATGTCAACCCAAGTAATCATAGCTAATCTCCTTATTTATTTTGATAGGTTTTAGTTGTGGTGGTGTTTGTGATTTCTTTTAGTGAGCTACCGCCCGCTCGCCATTATTTTATTTAATCAGCATCGTTTTCATCGTCGTTACCACTCTCAATCCTCTCTCTGATATCAACAAGGCTTTCACCATTATGATGCCAGTAATAAGGTCCGCGAGGATTGGTATTAGGTTTGCCAATCATGGTTAATACCTTACGCGCCGCAGAGGTGAGGGTTTGCTCTTTGCCTTTATACTTTACCTTCTTTCTCCCCACAACAGTACATATTATATCCTCGCCATTCTTATCTTTCTCATGAAACTGTAGAACAGTGCCTTCGCGAATTTTCACAATATCAAAGTTAAAATTCTCAATTTGTTTTCTTTCTTTAGTAATAGCGCGGTCTAGAGCTTGCTTATCTTCTGCATCATGTACAATTTCTTTTTCATCTAGATATACCCGCTCATCAATGCAAGTTTCTAAAAGTTCGCATGCTTGTTCGTACGACATTTCAAAAAATTCTCTGTTCTGTGATACTCGTTTATCTTGGAACGCTATATGTAAGAAATTTTCTCCACTTTTATTTTCATTAAATTTCCCCTCTTGTATTGTTCCAGCAAGTTTTACCTCAAAAGCTACAGGCACACTCGTATACGAGGACAAAGTTCTTACTCTCTGCTTTAAATTGATAGTGTGACCTATTTTTACCAATCCAGGCATTTTTGGATTCGTTAAAATATAAATTATTTTCTTTTTCTTGGCAGATGATTTTTCTGAATTTTCATCTCTTAACTTATCCCTGCGGACTTTAAGGGTTTCTTCTTCATAAGTCCAATTATCTAGACCACTATAAAAACCTGTCTCTTTACCAGGTTTAGAAGATAGGTGGCGCGACATAGTAGAAAGCTTCATTGTTTGATCTCCATGCTTAACATCAGTATTCTCCGAAGCTACCTTGCAAGTAATCTCTGGATTTTCTACAAAACATAAAGTTGCTCCTATAGGAATTCCTAGCTTTGAAAAAGAAAAAATAGAGTGATGGGGGTCTGCAACCATAGTTAATCGCCTTATTTAATTTGATAATTTTGGGTTGTGGCGGTGTTTGTGGTTTCTTTTGTTATGTGAATCGTAATAAATAACTCAAGGGAGGAGGATAATCTTGCCGACAAAGTCCTTGCGTAAAAATGCCCTCTGCGCAGCATGTACCTCAGATAATGGAAAACTCGCCGCTACTACCGGATGCAACTTATCTCCCTCTATATACTCCATTAGTCTAGGAAATATATCTCGACCCTGCGCCGTACAGCCGAAAAATACTAAATCCTTCAAGTACAACTGACGCAAGTCTAACGAAACAATAGGGCCGCCAATCGCGCCAGAAACCGCATAACGACCTCCCCTGCGCAAAATCCTCAATAAATCCATCCAACTGCCATCGCGGGTTATATCTCCCCCAACTAAATCTATTACTACATCTATCGAATCCTCCGATAAACTCTCAAGCAGTGGAACTCCTCGATCAATAAAACGATGCGCCCCACCAAGCTCGCAAACAGACGCTCCCTTGCTACCGCTAACCAACGCCGTTACATCCGCTCCTCGCAAACGCGATAGCTGAACCGCCGCTAGTCCAACTCCGCCAGAAGCACCCGTTACTAAAACTCGATCGCCCTCCCTAACGCCAGAACGAGATACTAATCCCTCCGCCGTCGAATAGGCACAAGGAATCGCCGCTAGCTCGCTATCCGATAAACGCGAACTCGTAACATGCGCATCAATAGAACGCAACGATACATACTCCGCATAACAGCCGTTCATCTCAGAACCTAAACACGCACTGCGCGTATCGCTGATATATTGCATCGCGCAAAGTAAAACCCTCTCCCCTATGCGAGTGCTAGAAACCCCCGAACCTACGCTAACTATCTCGCCACAGCCGTCCGCTCCCTGTATGAACGGAAACGATAACGCATCGCCAGACCAACTGCGCGATGCTCCACTATTACCCTGAGGACCCGTAAGCTCGCTCGGTGAACTCGCTTTCGAGCTAGAAATAAAGGCGGCGGGGCTGGACGCAGAGCTGGAGCTGGGCGCAGAGCTGGGCGCAGAGCTGGGCGCAGGTCCTGCCCTAAAGCCATCCGCTCCGCCCTCGCTCGTCGCAACCATAACGGAATCCGAATACCAGCCACTCCGCGTGTTAATGTCCGTATTATTAATCGCCGCCGCACTAATCCTTACCAATACCTCGTCTGCTTTCGGACGCGGGAGCGCGATGTCCTCGCGATAATCTAGTTTCTCTATGCCACCATGACCGGTGAGTAAAACTCCGCGCATAAATGAGGGAAGAGGGGACGCCATAGTATAGTCTGGGTATAGTCTAGGTGTAGTCTAGGTGTACTCTGGGCGCTCAAGTGTTGCGGGGGTAGGATTTGAACCTACGACCTTCAGGTTATGAGCCTGACGAGCTACCAGACTGCTCCACCCCGCAACGCGACTCTAAACCCCTAGCCAAAGCGCGTCAAGCGCGCTGTTGCGAAAATCGCTCGCGGGGGCGGGGGGGCGCGGTGGGCTACTCAGAGGCTCGGCTCGAGGTGGGAGGAAGGGAGGGCTTGAGTGAGGAGGAAAATAGAGAGTAATCTATTCTAATCGTATCTATTCTCCGCAACTGCGCGTGCCACGACGCCAAGCTCGAGGCTCCGTGAAACAGCCTCGCCAAATGCCTAGTCTACTCAAACGAGCCGTATCCTCAACTAACCTATAACGACCGCCAGAATAATAAGCATAGTCCATCGATAATCCTAAACTAACTAATAACTCTCCTAAATCTCTATCCTCTAATTCTATCATCGGTAACTTCGATGCCTCTAGGTAACCATCCGTTTCGTAACTCGTTCTGAAACATATCCCTATAACCCTAGACCAACGATCACGATCAATAACTCGGCAAAATAATAAATTAGTACCCGATAGTAAAGATCGTAAAGCCTCGCTCGACTCTTCTCCGCAGCGCCACAGAAAAATCTCGCTAGACGCGCTATCTATAGTAGGGCTACTCGAAGCTAAAGATAAAGGCGGACGATCGTGTCTGCAAGTCTGCTCCAACTCGGGCGAGTCAATGCCATGCAGGCGAACTCTAATATCTCCAACATAGAGGGTGTCTCCGTCTATTACTCTGCCAGGCTTGCCGAATATGTTCTGGGGTAAGGGCGCGCTGGCACTCTTGTTAAACTCGTTGTTGCTGCTCTTGAAGCAGGGGCATTGGGCCGCTCCAGTTCCTCGATGGCGGTGACAAGTGCCGTTCTTGTGCTCAAAGTGACTGCCGCAGTTGTTCAGTCCACCGCTATGTGCAGATGACTCAAGCAGAGAAAAATAAGATAATAACGCACAACTGAAAATAGAAATAATAAAACGGAAAAACATCCATTTAAAATAGATAATTGTTTTTTAAAATGCAACTAAATATGCGTGAAAAGAAAAAATGCTATGCAAAGCAAGGGACTCGTCCCTGCTTGCGTGAGCACGCTTTGCGCTTTAGCGTATCTCTAATTGCAAAAAGCGCATTGTCTGAAATGCGCAAAACAAGCTCTGTTATAAGTAGCAAAAATAAGGGGGGGGGGCGTTATCTTTGAGTTGCATGAGTTTGCGCCTATGCTCGCATGCACTTCTTTACTGGCGCGCGAACATAGGCGCAAAATATAAGTGCGAACAAAATAATCTCAACTCTGGTGGATAATTAGTTAAACGATCTGGGGGTGTGGGGGACGAGTCCTCCGTGAAAAAAGCTCTGCGCAGCAGGGGGTAAGTCCCTGCTTGCGTGAGCACGCTTTGCGCTTTAGCGTATCTCTAATTGCAAAAAGCGCATTGCTTGCAATGCGCAAAGCGAGCTCTGTTATAAGTGGCAAAAATAAGGGGGGGGGCGTTATCTTTGAGTTGCATGAGTTTGCGCCTATGCTCGCATGCGCTTCTTTACTGGCGCGCGAACATAGGCGCAAAATATAAGTGCGAACAAAATAATCTCAACTCTGGTGGGTAATTAGTGAAACAATCTGGGGGTGTGGGGGACGAGTCCCCCGCGAAAAAAGCTCTGCGCAGCAGGGGGTAAGTACCTGCTTGCGTGAGCACGCTTTGCGCTTTAGCGTATCTCTAATTGCAAAAAGCGCATTGTCTGTAATGCGCAAAACAAGCTCTGTTATAAGTAGCAAAAATAAGGGGGCGTTATCTTTGAGCTGCATGGGTTTGCGCCTATGCTCGCATGCGCTTCTTTACTGGCGCGCGAACATAGGCGCAAAATATAAGTGCGAACAAAATAATCTCAACTCTGGTGGGTAATTAGTGAAACAATCTGGGGGTGTGGGGGACGAGTCCCCCGCGAAAAAAGCTCTGCGCAGCAGGGGGTAAGTCCCTGCTTGCGTGAGCACGCTTTGCGCTTTAGCGTATCTCTAATTGCAAAAAG
>JABAAS010000036.1:7043-10409 GCA_014238625.1 Alphaproteobacteria bacterium
GGTTTGCGCCTATGCTCGCATGCGCTTCTTTACTGGCGCGCGAACATAGGCGCAAAGATATTTTTAAAAAAAATATTAACAAATAGGGGGTGTGGGGGACTTGTCCCCCACAAAAAAAGCTCTGCGCAGCAGGCGTGCATGAGCACGCTTTGCGCTTTAGCGCATCTCTAATTGCAAAAAGCGCATTGCCTGCAATGCGCAAAACGATCTCTGTTATAAGCAACAAAAATCAAGTCCCTGCTTGCTCTGACAAGCGTAAGATTCTTGTTTGCGTAAAGTTTATGCTTATGCTACCTATTGGCTCGGTGGAGGGAGTCTGCTCCTCTGGTCGCACGCGTGAAAATAAATCTATTGGAGAAAGAAAATGGCTGGAATGAAATTCGATCTTGGAGGAAAAGTAAATGCGGTTCTGCGTGAAGAGTCTGAAAAGAATCCTGGGATAAAGCTAGACGCATTAGAAATTGGCAAGCTAATAGTAGAAAAATATCCCGAAGATGCTAAAAAGAAAATAGATAGATCAAGGAACGAAAACCTTACCTATGAAAAACTACCAGAGCAATTAAGAAGTGAGATACTAGCTCATTATAAGAAATATTTAAAAAATCATTCAAAATTAAAAATTGATGTATCTACCAGACCTCGTTTGTTTTACTATGGACAAACAGAAATAGATAATGAAGAAACAAAAATTATTAGTAATGTTGCTACCAGCGTATCACCTATCATAACCGAGGAAGAGAAAAGCGATTATACTGAAGAATCTCTGTATACCCTTTTGCAACAATACTTGTATAATAATTCTGGTTATAGAATATACAGTCTACCTATTCCCCATCATGGTTCTCATGGAAAAGGGGCAAATGCCAACGAATGGTTACACCCAGATGTAGTTGGCTTTGAAGATGTACGAGAGAAGTATGAAGAAAATGAAATGCAAGAATTTATTGATAAATTAAGCTATACAAAGTTAAAATTTTGGTCTTTTGAAGTGAAAAAAATAATCTCCCCCAGCAACATACGTAGAGCGTTTTTTCAAACTGTAGCTAACTCTTCTTGGGCTAACTTTACCTATTTAGTAGCCACTGAGGTGACAAGCGACGAAGCCGAAGAAGAATTACGAAAGCTATCTAACCTTCACGGCGTCGGCTTTATCAAATTAAACAAAGAGGTACCGTCTGAAAGCCAAATTCAAATTCCAGCAAAAGAAAAAAAAGATGTGGATTGGGATGCGTTTTCTCTTTTATTGAAAAACAATAAAAAATTCGAAAATGATTTCGCACCAGAGGTAAATAATATTATTAATGTTAAAGGTAGAAAATTTAATTTAAAAAAATGGGGTATAAAAGAAGTATCGTCAGATTGATTGTAATTTATTTTAATTATATTTATTCTCCGTGAGTATGGGTGCGTGGGGTTAAGGGTGAGGATTGGTTAGATTTAATTAAACTCGATAAGTGATTAATTTGCTTATTATACAAGCAGAAGCCCGCAAATCCCCTCGTACGCTCTAATTATTGCGCCTCCTCTTCCTCCTCTTCTCCCCTGCCCTGCCCCTTTCACGCGCATAGTGCGCTACTCGTCCACTAGCGCAATACAAGTAACAAAAAAATTCCATATCCATGATATAATCTCTATCAAACTCTATAAATCTCTATAAAAATACTCTTTCTAAAATATCAAAGAAAATGATCGTAGAAAAAATACTAATAAATAAAAATCTGTTGGCTAAATTACTCGTCCTGAAAATAATAATAAGTAAAGTATTAAATAAAATACTCAATCTAGCTCTGCCGCCAGTATGCCCCCTATGCAAAGAAAAAGTGCAAGACAAAACAGCCTTCTGCTCTAAATGCTTCCCGAAAATAATCTTCTCTAAAAAACCCTTCTGTAAATCTTGCTCTCTGCAATTCGAAAGCTATGTCAAACATAACTCAATATGCCTCGCTTGCATCGCAAGACCGCCAGCATTCAATCAAGCCTTCGCTCCCCTTATATACAATAATGAAACTCGAAAACCCATACTCGCTCTCAAACACGCAGACCAAACTCAACACGCAGCAATGTTCGCTAAAATCATAACCGCTAGAGCTCCAAAAAGTTTCCGAAAAGTAGATCTCATAACCCCAGTACCTATTCATAATAAAAGACTCAGAAAAAGACTCTATAATCAAGCAGCACTAATCGCTAACTCCATCGCTAAAACTTGGCAAATACCAGTCAAACATAATCTCATAACTCGTAGAAAATATACTCCTCCCCTAGGAAATCTTACCCCTCGACAAAGAGTGCTCGTCTTGCGTAGTGTCTTCCGATGCACAAAGCCAGAAAGCGTGCACGGAAAATCCATACTCCTAATAGACGACGTAATGACTAGCGGATTAACTGCCGAGTTCTGCGCTCGTGAATTGAAAAAAGCTAATGCAAAAGAAATACTCGTGCTAACTATCGCTAAAGTAGCTCTCCCTAGACCTAATCTGCCAAAAAGCATATAAAAAATCATGTGAAAAATAATGTGAAAAATCATGTGAAAAATCATGCAAAAAATCATGCCCTCCGAAACTCAATCTCAATACCAATCCCGATTGCCCATCGTAATACTAATGCAGCCGCAAATAGGCGAAAATATCGGAATGGCAGCAAGAGCGATGCTCAATTGCGGATTGTCCGAAATGCGAATAGTCAAACCTCGTGAAAAATGGCCTAACCCAAAAGCACTCGCAGCAGCTAAAAAAGCCGAAATAGTCATCGAAAAAGCTAAAGTCTTCTCTTCGCTCGAAGAAGCCGTCACAGATTGCTGCGCAATATATGCTAGCTCCGCTAGGTTGCGAGTGAGAAATATTCCAACAATCTCGCCCGAACAAGCAGCAGTAGAGATGCTCGAAACAACAAAACGAGAGAAAGCTCGAAGTGCTATGTTGTTCGGTCCTGAAAATAATGGCTTGGATAACCATAGTCTAGCCATCGCAGACCGCGTAGTGCACGCAAGTCTCAACCAAGAATGCCCATCCCTAAACCTCGCGCAAGCAGTATTTATGCTCGCATGGGAATGGTGGAAACTCGTACAAGAAAAAGGCGCGGCTGGAGGGGGTGAGGCTCAAGGAGAGGGGGCGAGCGGGAGTGGTAGCGAGGGGGCGAGCGGGAGTGGTAGCGAGGCGAGCGGGAGTGGTGGCGAGGGGGTGAGCGGGAGTGGTGGCGAGGGGGTGAGCGGGAGTGGTAGCGAGGCGAGCTCGCGCAAAGATGGCTCGCAACTCGCTAATAAGGGCGAGATGCTGTCTTTTCTCGCGCGTCTTGAGGAAGAGTTGGAGGCGGGGGGGTTTTTTCGATCGTGCGAACAGAGACCAGAGATTCGTAAAAACTTGCACGCGT
>JABAAS010000037.1 GCA_014238625.1 Alphaproteobacteria bacterium
ACGACTTTTTTAAAAAATCGAGTAGATAAGCCATTTTCCAAAAATTTATTTTCGGTTACGCAACGACTGGAAAAAGGCAGTAAATACGGGGTTTTTAAAATTGAGGGGAAGGTATTAAATTATAGGTTTGGGGTAGAGTTGTTGTTCGAGGAGCTATCTTGTGAGGTATTGCGTAATGCTTTAGATTGCAATTAAACGAGAGAGGGTTTCCCCCGGCATTTAGGAACTATGTTTGTAGTTATTTTCCCCGAGATTTTTCTCCGAGCTTATTTCATCGCTAGATTGGTTGATTTTACTAACGGCAGAGTGCTTGTTGCTAGAGTAAAGGCAGGCTAAACAATAGGATGTCGAGTAGCTACGAGACCTTTTTCCGTTCTTTCGCCCGAGCATTCCGCTATGTTTTCCGCCATGTTTTCCGCTCTTTCGCCCGAGCATTCCGCCATGTTTTCTTCTTTTTCGCTGTAGCATTCCGCCATGTTTTCCGCCATGTTTTCCGTTCTTTCGCCCGAGCATTCCGCCATGTTTTCCGCTCTTTCGCCCGAGCATTCCGCTATGTTTTCCGCCATGTTTTCTTCTTTTTAGCTGTAGGACTCCGCTCTGGCTTGAGTTTATTTTTGGGTTTATTTTTGCGTTTCTACCGAGCAGCCCTAAGCCTGCTTTCGAGCTTGTTTTCTAGCTTGTTTTCTAGCTTTTCGAGACTTTCGTTCCGCTTCCCGCCTCGCTTCCCGCCCCGTTTTTCGCCCAGTTTTTCGCCTCGTTTTTCGCGTCTTTTTTGGCTTCGTTTTTCGCCCCGTTTTTCACCAATGTTTTTTGCGCTATTTTTGCTTCACACTATCTCACTATTTTTCCGCTCGACGTTGACGCGTTTTCGCCTGCTTTTACTATTGCTACTAGAGCAGCGTCACCGCTTTCTTTACGCGTTGTATCACCTATTCTTCCTTCTTCCGTTTTACCCACTAGATTCGCGCAAAGACGCGCCGCGTTTATTACCGAGTTTTTCTGGTATTGGCGACAAGTATAAGGGAGAGTTATTGCTATCTGGTATTTGCGATTGGGGCGGTCAGCGCCTATCGCGCCCGCATCCTTTTTGGTCTCCGATATCTGCGAGTTCCTCTTGGCTATCGTATTGTCATGGCTTTTCGTGGCTATCGGACTTGCGCGCTTACGCAAGCTCGAGCCCCTCGAGCGATAAGCAGCTATTAGCGGTTCGTTTTGCGCATGAGCGTTTGAGCGATTGGCTTTTGCGTCATGAGCATTGGTCTTGGGAGTTCTGGCAACCAGATCTTGTTCGTATTCGCCTTACGACTTTGCTTTATCACTACGACTGGTATTCGCCTGCTTTTAGTGATCATTCTCGCGCTCGCCTACACCGAGCTTTATACGCGCACTACCGCCACCTGCGTCGCCTTTCGCGCTTATGTAATAATCGCAATAATCTTTTGGGTAGTAACCGATTGAGCAATAGTTTAGGCGTTAGTATTGGTTTTGCCTCGTCTGAGGAGCGTTTACTAAGGTTAATAGCTTGCGTTATAGGAGGCTTATGCTTTGGTGATAGCAGGGGTCGTCTTCGTTCAGACGAGCGTTCTCTATGCCGCGAGTTAGATTCCCAGGTCTCATCTGGCGATGGTTTTTGGTTTGGTCGCAAGGCAGATAGTCATCTTGGAATAATGTTGTCGTTGCTAGAGGCGAAATCGCTGTATGGATTAGCGCAGTTTTTACCCCCTGAGTGCTTGCTATCTGCTCTGGATCGCATGACCCCTGCCTTGAAGATGTTGCGTAGTTCTGACGGGGGAGTTACGACTTTGCAGGGCAGCCTTGAGAGCGATTCTCGTTTAGTATCGAGAGTATTATCGCGCGTTCAAGTAAGAGGTCGCACGCCATTATCCTCTCGCACTGGTGGCATAGAGCGCATGGAATCTGGCAAGGGAGTAGTTCTTATAGATAGTGGTAGTGGAGTTATACTTCCATCTGCCTTTCATGCGAGCCCTGGAGCTTTTGAGTTTAGCTATGGCAAGGATCGCATAGTTGTCAGCTGCAGCTTATCTGGTTTGCGCTCCTCTGTTTTTTACGGGACTGTATCGAGATTTTCTCGCACGAGTGCTGCTCACTCGATGTTATGTTTAGGCGATCGCAATGCGTTTTCGCTGGGTCGCTTTGGCACGCGGCGAGCTCGAGTATCTGTTGAGCGAGTATTAGGCGAGTCTGGTCAGCCTAGCTTGTCGTTGCGCCATGATGGTTATCGAGATATTTTTGGTCTGACTATTTCTCGAGATTTTCACTTATCGAGCTCTGGCAGTTGTCTTTTTGGTCAAGATAGGATAAGTACGGATTTCAGTTATTCGCGCCATATATTTTCACCTATATTTTTGTCTAGGTTAGTTAATTTACGCTTTGCGCTTCGCTTTCACATTCATCCGAGCGTCCGAGTTTTTTTGTTACGCAATTCGCGCGAGGCTATCTTAAAACCCGACAATCGTCCTGGCTTTCGATTTCGTTCTTCTGGAGCTTTTGATTTATCTGTTTCGGAGAGTCTTTATGGGGGCGGGGGTGATTTTTTGAGCACTCGCCAGCTTGTTCTATCTGGCGAGATTAGCTCTAGTATTTTCGAGGAGGATTTTCTTCTACCCTGGCGTTTTGAGCACGAGACGGACGAGTAGTATCTTGCTTGCGTTTGCGCCTTGACCGCGCTTGAGCTGGAGTGTACTCTTGTTGTATAGCGTTGGATTTTTTAGGCTATATTGATTTTTTGTGGCGCGATGGCGGAGTGGTTACGCGCGGGACTGCAAATCCCTGAATGCCGGTTCGATTCCGGCTCGCGCCTTTCTTTGTTTTTTGCATTTTCCTTTTGCATCTTTAATTTATTGTATTATTTTCCGATCTGTTATTTTATTGTTATGCTGTTTTGTTTTTATGCGTGGGGTCGTTAGCTCAGTTGGTTAGAGTGTTGCCTTGACATGGCAGAGGTCGCTAGTTCGAGTCTAGCACGACCCACCATCTGTTGCATTTTACATTTGCTCTTTTGCGTAGTCGGCGAGCGTTAGTTGAGCGCAGGCTCTATTTTCTTTTTTTCTATCGCTTGCTTGAGTCAAGTTTGCTCGGCATCAGGTTCGCTTGTGTCAGTCTCTGCGTTCTTTTTATCTTCTGTTTTTGAGCTATCCTCTGCTTCTGGATTTTTTTGTTCTGCTTTTACTTGCGTTTCTTTTTGTTTTTCTGCTTCATCGTTTTTTTGTTCGAGTTTTTGTTTTGGTTCTTTTTTTTCTTTATTTTTTTTCTGTGCTTTAGCTTCGACCAAGGATTCTTCTTGAGCTTGTTTTTCCTCGATGGCTTTTCCGAGAATATCTCCGAGTACGGCGCCTGAGTCGGAGCTACCGTATGTAGATTTGACTTCTTCGACTTCAGCGACTTCTCTGGCTTTTATGGATAGATATACTCTTCGTTGTTTTTTATCGATGGCGGTTATTTGAGCGTCGACTTTTTCGCCTGCTGCGTATCGGTTTGGTCTTTGATCAGCTTTATTTCGAGCGAGGTCTGCGCGTTTAACGAAGGCCTCTATTTTTTCTCCTTCGCCTGGAGAGAAGTTGACGAGTATTCCGCTATCCTGAATTTTGACGACATTGCAAGTAACGACGTCGCCCTCTTTGATTTTTTCTACTGTTTCTACGAATGGGTCTTGCAAGAGCTGCTTTATGCCTAATGAGACTCTTTCTTTTTTGATATTGATTTCGAGTATTTTTACCTTTACCTCATCGCCCCGCTTGTAAGATTTGAGAGCTTCGTCTGGGCTCCCGCTCCATACGAGGTCTGTAATATGAACCATTCCGTCTGCCTCTAAGGGCAGAGTAAGGAACAAGCCGAATTCTGCGGTATTTTTGACTGTTCCTTGTATTTCGTCTCCGACTTTGTATTTTTCGGAGAATGCTGTCCATGGATTTGGTTGGCAAGACTTCATACCGAGAGATATTCTTTTTTTCTCCATATCGATTTCTAGTATTTGTACTTCGACTTCTTCTGACACGGATACGATTTTGCTTGGATGTATATTTTTTCGCATCCAACTCATTTCGGAGACATGTACTAATCCCTCTACTCCCATCTCTAGCTCGACGAAGGCGCCATAATCAGTGACTCGAGTTACTTTTCCTTTGACTTTTGTATCGACGGGGTATTTATCAGCGACTTGCTCCCAAGGATTTTTCTCCATTTGCTTTATGCCTAGTGAGACTCTTTGAGTTTCTGCGTTATACCGAATAATTTTGACTTTAATACTATCTCCGACTTCGACGAAATCGCGAGGATTACTAACTCTTTTCCAAGACATATCAGTGACATGCAAGAGCCCGTCGATTCCGCCTAAGTCAATGAAAGCGCCGTAGTCTGTAATATTTTTGACGATTCCTTCCATGACTCGTCCTTCTTCGAGGTTTTCGATTAATTCTTTTCTCTGCCCTGCGCGCTCTTTTTCGAGAATAGCTCTTCTACTCACGACGATATTGTTTCTAGCTCTATCCATTTTGAGTATTTGGAATTCTTGCTCTATTTTGACTATATCTGCATTGTCTTTAGTTGGTCTTATATCGACGAGAGATCCTGGTAGGAATGCGTCAGCGTCTCCTAGGTCGACTGTGAATCCGCCTTTTACGACGGCGCTTATTTTTCCGATGACATTTTTTTCTTGCTTGAAGAAGACTTCCAACTTTTGCCAAGCTTCTTCGCGTCGTACTTTTTCACGCGATATTTGTATTTCGCCATTTCTATCTTCGAGTCTTTCGATGAATACATCGACGATCTCACCTGGTTTAGGAATATTTGGCTGGTCTCCGACGGCGAATTCTTTGACGGATACTCTGCCTTCAGTTTTGAGTCCTACATCTATTACGGCTTGCTCGTTTTCGATAGCGACGACTTTTCCAGCGAGCACGGATCCGACGATATTTTTTTCGGATCCGAAAGACTCCTCGAATAGGGAGGCGAAGCTTTCAGCGGTTTTTTCTTCGCCGCTATCTGCTATTTTTTTGTCAAGTTTTTTGCCAGTTTCTTTTTTTGCAGTTTCAGCCTCCATCTCACGCTCATTCATTGTGTCGAGTTTCTCCTCGAGGCTTTTTTTCTGAAAGTTTTGGTTATTTTCCTGAGCATCACTTTCCTGCGCAGTATTTTTTTTGTCTTTTATCTCTGCCATATTATCGGCATCAGGACTATATTGCTGAGTTTGTGGCATGGGCTACACTCCGTCTATCCTTGTAGCCAACCTTTTTTTGTGCAGAGGTTTTTCGAGTATCGCGTCCCTCTTTTCCTTTACTATTTCGACGGTAGTTTGGAGTATTTTATATAGGATTGGATTTTTGTTTTTGTTTTGAATTGAGTTACGCATAAAGAAGTTTTGGTTTAAATATTCTGGTTATCTGTTTGTTTTGTGCATATCTGCCCTACGCTTATTAGCATAATTGAGAGCTTGAGTTAATACTAGGGGAATCGTGTGTTCACTACTGTCAATTTCCAGCGCGTCCTCTGCCCTGCGCAAAGGTGCTTGCGCTCGCGACAAATCGCGCGCATCACGTGCGCACATATCCCTCAGAGTATCATGGTAGCTCACTTTGCAGTCTTGGTCAAGCATCTCTTTGTATCGCCTTTTTGCGCGAGCTTCTGGTGATGCGGTTAGGAAGATTTTGCAAGGAGCTTCTGGGCAAATAACGGTTCCCATATCACGCCCGTCCAAGACTATTCCTTGGTTTGAGCTGTAGATATAAGCGATTTGTTGTTTAGCGAGAGCTTTGCGTATAATTTTTTGTGGAGCTATGAGCGAAGCGAGTAGTGCTACTCTCTCCTCGCTTAGCTCCTTGTCTTTTTTGATTTGTTCAAGGTATTTGCTTGTAATGCGCAGGTTTTTTTCAATTTTTTCGGCTATTTGTTGTTTTTGTTGAGGAATTTTGAGTTTCCAAATCTGTTCTGCGTTTTTTGCGACCGACCTATAGAGTTTGCCAGAATCCAAATGCCGATAGCCTAGTTTTTCAGCAAGGGCGCGAGCAAGAGTTCCTTTACCTGCTGCGGCTGGTCCGTCGACCGCTATGACGAAGGGCTTTCGCATAGATTTTTCTGCAGCCTTTCCTACTTCGTTGCCATTTATGTTTTTTTTGCTCATTGCATTTAGCATAGACTTTTCTGTAGCCTTTCCTACCTTGTTGCCACTTATGTTTTCTTTGCTCATTGCATTTAGCATAGACTTTTCTGTAGCCTTTCCTACCTTGTTGCCATTTATGTTTTTTTTGCTCATTGCATTTCTCTTACATTTGCTCCGATTTTTTGCTTTGGCTTTATAGAATCTGGGGAGCGGACCGACGCGAAAGATTTCAATTGTAGCGATTGCCTCTGCGCTATTTAGGATGATTATGTGTTTTTTTACACTAGCTTATAAGGCTAATCCTAATACTTTTTCATATTTTTTTCTATAGATTTTTCTGTAGCCTTTCCTACTTCGTTGCGATTTATACTTTTTTGTTCACTGGATTTCTCGTACATTTGCTCCGATTTTTTGCATGCGCTGTATAAAATCTGGGAAGCTAGTAGCGATTGCCTCTGCGCTATCTACGATGATTATGTTTTTCTCGTCATTGGCTGATAAGGCTAATCCTAATGTTATAAAGCTCATGGCGATTCGATGATCTCCATAAGCGTTAATACTTATATTTTTTTCCTTTAGTTTGATATTTTTTTGTCCTAGCTCGGCACCGACGATAGTTAGTGTATCTTTTTCCTGCTCGCAATGCAAGGAGCATTTTTCCAAGCCTTTTTTTATTGCCTCTATGCGATCGCTTTCTTTTATTCGCAGCTCTTCGAGTCCCATCATTACGGTTTTTCCATTAGCGCTTGCTGCTGCCATAGCGAGAGCTGGATATTCGTCTATCATACTAGCTGCGCGTTCTGCGGGCACTGTAACGCCATTTAGTTGAGCGGATTTAATCGTTATATCGGCTGTCGGCTCGAGAGCTTCTTCGTGTTGGGATTGATTGCTTTTAGTATTTTTTATATGAGATATATGAATATCTGCGCCCATTTCGATCAAAGTTTGTACGAATCCCATTCGAGTAGGATTGACGCCGACATTTCGCAGTAGTATTTCGGAGTTTTTGCATATTGTAGCGGCGAGTATGAAGAAAGCGGCGGAGCTAATATCTCCGGGAATGTTTATGACCTCTGGCGCGATGAGTGCTTTTCCTCCCTTTATTATCAATTTTCTATTTGTATTTGTATTAGGAGTATTTATTTTTGTTATATTTTTTTCATTATTTTGTTCGTCTTTTTCGATTTTCAAGTTTGCTTTGAATAGCAATAGCATCCTTTCGCTATGGTCTCGACTGGGGAAAGGCTCGCTTATTTTACTGACGCCTTGAGCTGCGAGAGCAAAGAGCAGCAATGCGCTTTTGATTTGAGCGCTTGGGCTTTGCAGTTTGCATTTTATAGGTAGAGGAGTTTGTATTCCGCCAAGCGACAGAGGCAAGAATTTTTTTCTCTGCAATCGAGGTTGTATGCCGAGCGGTTTGAGGTATTTAAACAACCTATCCATGGGTCTTTGTCGCAAACTTTTGTCGCCGTTTATGACGGCGTTGAATTTTCGTGATGCGATGAGTCCGGCGAGCAACCTAGCGCTTGTTCCACTATTTCCACAATCGAGGATATCTTTAGGTTCTTGCAAGGCGTCTATGCCAGCGCCGAATACATAATAGCAGCCATTTTCTTTTTGTGTTATGGCTTTGTCTTTGTGATTATTTTGGGATTTTCCGTTTTCTTTAGTTATTTGTACACCGAGTTTTTGCAAGCATATTCTAGTTGCGTTAACATCTTCACTTTCGAGCAAGCCGTTTATTTTAGTTTTTCCGATAGCGCAGGCAGCGAGTATTAGAGCTCGATGAGAAATAGATTTATCGCCTGGCATATATATCTCACCGCGCAGCTTGTTGGATTTTTCAGCGCATATTTTAGTAGCGAGAGTTTTGTTGACAGAAGGTAAGGATTCGGGCAATGAACAGCGAGTATCTAAGTTTATCGAAAATATAATATCTATCCATTGTATGAATCGATTTTAAGTATTACTAGGATTATTTATGTCAAAATCTGATTGGGGTATCAAGCGAGTTTGTAACAACGGAACTTGCGGAGCGAAGTTTTACGACTTCTACGAGAAGGTAATCACTTGTCCGAAATGCGGAGGAGCTTACAGCCAGAAGTTGAGCTCTCGTTCTTTTGCGGACTATCGTCTTGTTGCGAGTGACGATGCGATTGATTCGCCCGCTCCAGCAGAGGAAGGCGAGGATGTAGAAGGAGGCACGAGTGACTCTATTTCTGGCGAGGATGTTGCTGAAGTTGCTTCTTTGGAGGATTCGGATGAGCTTTAGATGGCTAAAGTAGTAGAGTATTTATTTTTCGGGTTATTTTTGCTATTTGTTAGTTTTCCGCAGTTTTCCGAAGCTTTTTGTTAGTTTTTTGTAGTTTTTTATAGAATATTTCATGTCTCGCTACTCTTTTTTATCGTTGTGCCGTCACTCTCGCACGAGCCATGAGAATTGGCCTCGCGCTTGGCGCAGTCCGTCTCTGCGTCCGTCGTATGATATTGTTATAGTTGGGGGCGGAGGTCATGGTTTGGCGACGGCGTATTATTTAGCGGAGGAGTTTGGCGTCCGCAATGTTGCGGTAATAGAGAGGGGCTGGCTTGGAGGAGGTAACACGGGTCGTAACACGACGATAGTTCGCTCTGGCTACTTACAGGATGCGAGTGCGTTGATATACCAGCATGGCTTATCTTTGTTTGCGGGTTTGAGCAAGAAACTGAACTTTAATGTAATGTTCAGCTCGCGCGGTCTTTTACAACTTGCGCATTCGGTGCATGACTTGCAGGAGCAATCTCGTCGAGTTTCGGCTTGTCGTTTGAACGGTATTGATTTAGAGTTAATTTCTGCGGATAGGGTTAAGCATATGCTTCCTGAGATCAACTTATCTTGTCGATTTCCGGTAATGGGAGCGGCCTACCAGCATGACGCTGGCAACGCTCGGCATGATGGAGTTGCGTGGGGTTACGCGCGAGCTGCGGACTCTATAGGAGTTGACATCATCCAGAATTGCGAGGTTCGCGGTTTTCGTATAGAGAATGGCAGGGTAGAGGGTTTGGATACGACGCATGGTGAGGTTCGCTGTGGTCGAGTTGGTGTAGTTGTTGCGGGTCACAGCTCGGTTTTGGCTGCGATGTGCGGCTTTCGCCTTCCGTTGACTTCGGTTCCGCTGCAGGCATTGGTCTCGGAGCCTATCAAGCCAGTTTTGAACAAGGTTGTGATGTCGAACGGAGTTCATGTTTACTTGAGCCAATCGGACAAGGGCGAGCTAATTATAGGAGCGGGAGCGGATCAATATAGCTCTTACTCGCAACGAGGCAGTTTTGGCTCGATGGATACGATTTTGTCGCCGCTTGTCGAGTTATTTCCGTATATTTCGCGCTTACGGATGCTTCGTCAATGGGCGGGTATAGCGGACATCACGCCTGATCGCTCGCCTATTTTATCGAAGACGAAGGTTTCTGGTTTGTATTTTAATTGCGGTTGGGGTACGGGAGGCTTTAAGGCGACGGCTGGCTCTGGTCATGTTTTTGCGTCTTCGCTGGCACGAGGAGAGATGCACCCTATAGCGGCGCCATTTTCGATTGATCGTTTTTATAGTGGGGCGTTGATAGACGAGGGCTCTGCGGCGGGGGTTGCGCATTAAGTTTTGCTATGAGACCACTTGATTTTACACTATTTGAATTTAAATTAGGACTACAGAGATATGCTACGAGTTAACTGCCCTTGGTGTGGCTTTCGCGAGGAGGTTGAGTTCTCTTGTCATGGCGAGGCGAGCATTTTTCGCCCGAACAAGTCGGATTCGCTGAACGATGATGATTGGGGGGAGTATGTATTTTTCAAGGAGAACGCGAAGGGTATAGTCTTGGAACGTTGGGAGCATAGCTCTGGCTGTCGCAGATGGTTTGTCGCATTGCGCGACAATGTTACGGATAACTTTTTGGGCTTTGCGAAGCCAAACGACCCGCCGCCGCGCGTGCCGAAGGGCTATGTTCAGGATAAGAGTTGCGTTTCGATTCCGATGCCCAAATTCCGATGATGGTAGCAGAATAAATGACGATATCCGACCAAGCGCGTAGATTGGAAGCAAACCAGCTTACGACGCAGGCGCGCATTGACCGCAGCAGACGCCTGCGCTTTTCCTTCGATGGTAGAGTGCAAGAGGGTTTTGCGGGGGATACGCTTGCCTCAGCCTTGCTTGCGAACGGTCAGAGTATTTTTGGGCGTAGCTTTAAGTATCACCGCGCGCGAGGCGTTTTTG